>CAMPIL010000004.1 GCA_946886375.1 uncultured Phycisphaerales bacterium | reverse complement strand
CTCTGGGACTGTCTCGAGTGCGCGCGCGGACGGGAATGGAGTTGGGAATTCGCTATCGGTAGCATTTGCACCAATGTCAGGGACATGCGGTGCTGCCACCACTGCAGCCGCAATTGCAGCAGGCACTGCATCAGGATGTGGTGCCCCTGGTCAAAGGGTGTTGATAGAACAAATGGTTGGAGATTGTTGCAACTGCGCATTTTCTATTTCTGCTACCGGAACAGTGCAAGTCTTTGCTTCAGCGGGGGGATATGCCACTCTGTGGGGATCCTTCACGGCCTATG
The DNA here is from genome assembly GCA_946886375.1 of uncultured Phycisphaerales bacterium. Next base: position 32,298 of record CAMPIL010000004.1, on the reverse strand, counting down.
CCGAAGCGGCAGGGCAAGTCGTCTTTTGGTCACCGTGCGATAGCACGGCTTCCCCGGGTGCCTTGGCGTCCGCATCCGCGAGTGAAGCCGGAAGCAGCATGCCAAATCCCGATGCCAAATCTGTCACCATGCCTGTTTTGGCATGCACCGACCACGCATGCACTTCGATGGTGATTGTGTCCACCACTGTGATAGTTCAGACCCACGCAACTGCCACTCATACATATTCATCTGCTGTGGCCGAAGCAGGGGTTAACGCCAGTTCCAATCACACTGTGACGGGTTCGGCAGCGCCTTGTCTTCCGGACTGTGATTGACCAATGAAACGAGTCGAAACCTCCCTGTTCAGCCTATTGCAGTGGTCAGGTGTTGTCATTCTAGTGCTGTCGAATGTTGTTGTAGTCCTTCCTGATGCTTGGACGTTCCTTCAACTTTGCCCTTTGTCAATGTCGCCGGCAGGGCTTGCACTTGAATGGGATCCATCCGGGCAGTCCGGTTTGGTCCTAGAAGATGTCGGAAACAAGTTTGTGGCTAATGCGCCAACTGTGAATGTAGACACCTCTGTTGTGGCGCTTGATTCTTTCATTCACGAACAGCGTGTTCAACATGTCGTAAGAATGGCATCGATTACTGTGGAAATCGCGAAAGCACGCACCGAACAGCCTGAACGTGTCACTATGGCGCCAAGCGAATTGCTGTACAGCAGAACCTATGAGGCGCAAGCAGTGTGGTGCCCCATTCGCCAATCACGTTTTCGTTTCGAATTGAAAAACGCAGTCGATATTATTCCTGGCGAGTATACTGTTCGCGCTAAACTTCATGTTCCGGCAAGATGGAGCCCAGACGGGCCGTGGACTGAAATGGAATTGATACAAATGGGGCGGCCATTCTGGCCAGGAACGATTCTACTGCGCGAGGCGACTACGCCCGAGCTTCGCCTCGTAATAACTGGTGCCGATGCATCGACAGCGAACTGAAAAAACTCGTGAGGCACGGCTCACTCTGCTGACGAAGGCAGTGGTTTTATGTCTTTCTCCTATTGCTGTCCTATTCGTATCACTACTTCGTTACCCGTCGCCAAACCCCTCGCGCCTTGAATCAATCTTCGATGCGCTATCGCATCTTGTCGCAACAGTTCACAACGTCGGCTTTACCGGCGTTTGTTTATATGCATTCAACTACATCGCGAGTGTTGGCGTCATTATGGCAATAAGCATCTGTACGTTGCGATGGTGGAGTATTGCTCGCGTGTATTGTTTCTGGATCGTAAGTATGACAGTTACGCTTCTGTATATGTATCCTCGATGGGCGAACGGACCGTACATTCTACTGAGCCATTATCCCGCTGCGCAAGGACGAAGAGTAATGGTTGACCACTGGGTGACGTTTCTCGTCGGCTACAATGTGTGGTTGCTGCCGTTCTCGCTTGTCCTAGGATGGATCGCCTCCTTTGTATTTAGCAGTGATTCACGCCGTTGGCTGGCCCGCGGCATGTGCCCCAAGTGTCACTACGACCTACAGGGCAAGACTGATGCCGGTTGCCCCGAATGTGGTTGGAACCGACCGGTGGCTCCATGTAATTCGGCGGCGGCCAAGCACCAGTCTGATGAATCGTGAGAGCATCATCGGCGCAACCGCAACTGGTACAATTCATGTCAGGGGTTCGTTCAATGTAGTCGGGACTTCCGGCAGTCCGTGCCTGCCTGAAGAATGCGAAAGCCAATGACAAAACCGGCGCATCGCTTCTTCTCAATTGTGAAATGGCTTTGGATTGCCATGCTGGTGGCAGGAAACGCAGTGATGCTCCTGCCTCAGCATTGGACGTTCATTCATTTCTGCCCGATGCCGGTTTCCACTGGCCAGTTGACGCTTGAACGCGGTGCTGGTCAGGGCGTAAGTGTTGTGGTGGATTATCCGGACTGCGTCCTTGTTCTGGATCCGCCGTGGATGACGCCTCGGCTGCCCTCTCCGATCCAAGAGTACATCGAGCGACGACGGTTCATGAGCATTGTTGAATCGAGTCAGCTTGAGATCACGATCGCGGGAGTTGATCCTGAGTCCCCGCAACACCACCCCGCCAATGCTGGATGGGCAGCCGAACCGGGCATGCGAATGCTGAAGAAGACGTTTGCGGCGAATGACGTGTACGCGCCGAAAGCAGAATCGCCGTTGCGATTTGAATTGCGCGACATCGCGAGATTGTCGCCAGGCGAATATACGGTCCATGCGCGGCTGGTCTTTCCAACCGATCTGACTCCGTATCGAATCCCGAGTTTGAGTTCTCCGCAGTGGAGTGAGCAAGGGCATCGCCGCTTGATGGCCCCCTTCAGCCCGGGAGCAGTCCTTCTGCACGAAGCGGCCACAAATCCGCTCGCGCTCATCGTTGGCGATGAATAAGTCTCCGTCCATTCCAAAGACGTTGCAGCGGCACTCTGGCGCGACAGTCATGAAGGCGCTTCTGGCGATCATACCGCCGCTGCTTGCTTTCCTCGCCAATTCCAGCCTGCACCCCGCGCGGTTTCATGCGGTGCTGAAAAACATCGGCGTGCTCGGGTGGAGCATCTACGCGGTGAATTATGTCTGGAGTTTCGGAGTGATCATTGTGATCAGTTCCTGGGCGGCGCGACGATGCGGCGTCGCGCGAGCCTTCTGGTTTAGCATTGTGAGTTCCGCGATAGTGGTTCTGGGCGCGCATGACACCATGTTGGACGACATGGTCAACACCGCAGGATGGCGCTCAGGCACAGGTCTTGACCATTGGACGGTGTTCCTTGTTCGACCCGACCCTTTCGTGCTCATTGTTGCGCTATGCATCGGATGGTGTGCATCATGGATTCCGAAGTTGCTGCATGGAGAATCTTCATGGCTTTCGGGCGGCATGTGCCCGAAGTGCCACTATGATTTGCAGGGCAAGACCGATGCCGGCTGCCCGGAATGCGGTTGGAACCGACCGATCGCTCCATCTGATTCGGCGGCGACCAAAAGCCAGTCCGATGGATCGTGAGAGGGTTCGTCGGCTCAACCGCCATTGACGCAAGTTGTGTGCCGGGTGGAACTTGCGCCGCAGTCGTGTCGATCACTGAGTCGCTCATTTGGGTCGTTGGCGCAATCCACACATCGCGCCCCTAGCAGTGGCTTAGCCTGCAAAGTATCCTGACACGAAGCAAACGCGCCGGCGGGGCGTTTGGCGTGTGCGGACATGGCTGAGCAGCGACCTCAATCCCGATTGATGGTGTTGATGTTCACCGACATTGTCGGCTCGGTGGACCTGCGCCGTCGAATTGGGGACGCAGCCGCGGCCCAGATCATTCGCCGGCACGATGACCTGTTCCGCCGCACCGTCGGGGCATTCGCCTATGCAGAAATCCTGAAAGATTTGGGCGACGGGTTCCTGGCGCGGTTTTCCAGCGCGAGCGATGCCGTGCACGCAGCCCTGCACTTCCAGCAGACGCTGCGGCAGGAAAACTGGAACGGCGAAAGCGTGCAGGCGCGCATCGGTTTGCACCTTGGTGAAGTCTCTGAAATGGAAGTCGAAGAGACCACGGGCAAGCCGAAGTTGTCGGGTCTTGCTGTGGACATTACCGCGCGCGTGATGGGCCTTTCGCTGCCTGGGCAAATTCTGATGACGCGCGCGGCATTCGACAACGCCCGGCAATACGTTCGCGAGCATCAATCGGCCGAAGGCAGCACGCCCGCCACGACGCGCAAGTGGATGGCGCACGGCCGATACCTTTTCAAGGGCGCGGAAGAGCCTTTGGAAGTTTTCGAGGTGGGCGAGGTTGGAATCGCGCCCCTGCGCGTCCCGCCGGATAGCGAAAAGGCACGCCGCGCCGTCGCTGCAGATCAGGAAGAAACCCTGGGCTGGCGTCCGGCGGTGGGGATGGACATTCCGGAGCGCAAGAACTGGATTCTGGATCGAAAACTCGGAGAAGGCGGCTTCGGCGAAGTCTGGCTGGGCGAGCACACGCAGTCCAAGGCCCGCCGCGTCTTCAAGTTCTGCTTCGACGCTGAGCGGCTGCGATCCTTCAAGCGCGAGTTGATGTTGTTTCGGTTGCTGCGCGATGCGCTGGGCGACCGCAACGACATCGCCAAACTGCACGAAGTGCAGATGGATCACCCGCCGTTCTACTTGGAAAGTGAGTTCACGGAAGACGGCAGCCTGGTGGAGTGGGCGCAAGCCCAGGGCGGCATCGAAACGATTCCGCTGGAGACGCGCCTGGACATCGTGGCCCGCACCGCGATTGCGGTGGCGGCGGCGCACTCGGTCGGCATTCTGCACAAGGACATCAAACCCTCCAACATCCTCATTTATCGCGAGCACGATGGAACCGTTCGCCCGCGATTGACTGACTTCGGCATCGGCGAACTGACCGACCCTTCCGTGCTTACGAAGGGCAAGTTCATGGTCACGGGGATGGGGATGAACGAGTCGCTCATCACGGGGAATGAATCCAGCCGCACCGGCACGCGCATTTATTCCCCGCCTGAGGCGCTCGTGGGCAAGCCGTTCACGATTCAGGGCGATGTGTACGCTCTGGGAATCCTGCTGTATCAGATGGTGGTGGGGGATCTGGAACGCCCGCTGGCGCAGGGTTGGGAGCGCGAAGTCGCCGACCCGCTGCTGCGCGAGGACATCGCCCGCTGCGTTGAAGGGCACGAAGACAAGCGGTTGAGTTCCGCCAAGGAACTGGCCGAGCGGTTGCAAAGCCTGCCCAGCCGCCGCCGCGCGCGACGCCGCAGGCAGATTGCCCGCGCCAGCGTGATGGCCAGCGTGTTGCTGGTGATTCTGCTGTCGTTGTCGGCGGCGTGGCTGGTGCGCGAGCGCAGCCTGCGCGTGCAGACGGAAATCGAGTACCGCAAAGCCAAGGCGGTGGCGGATTTCATCGTCAACATGTTCACCGCCGTCGATCCTCGTGAAAACCCCACTGAAGGTCGCAACGTCAAAGTGGTGGACAAACTGGATCAAGCCGTCAAGCAATTGGACGCGGGCGAACTGCACGACGATCCTGAAATCGAAGCCGCCATTCGGGCCGCGATCGGCAACACCTATCGCTCGCTCAGCCAGTTCGCGGATGCTGCTCCGCAATTGCAAAAGGCGCTGGACACGCGGCGCACGATCGACGTGACCGGCGATGAACTTGGCCAGACGATGGAGGACGTGGGGGCGATCAAGTGGTTCCAGAACGATCTCAAGCAGGCCGAGGCGTTGTTTGCCGAATCGCTGGAAGTGCGCAAGGCGAAGTTCGGCGAGGAATCGCTGGAGGTGGCAAGCAGCCTGAATTATCTTGCCGCGGCGATCGACAAGCAGGAGAGCCCGCCGCGCCACAAGGACGCCGAGGAACTGTACCGACGGTCGCTGGCCATTCGCGAAAAACTTGCCTCCGCCACCAATCCGGATTTGATCGCCCGCACGCTCAACAACCTTGGCACGTGCGTGCGCGACCAGGGGCGCTTCCGCGAGGCCGAGGATTTGTTCCGCCGGGCTGTGAAAATCATCGAAGACAAGTACGGCCCGGAGCACGTTGACGTGGCGGGCGGGCTGAATAATCTTGGGTTCTGTCTCTACAAGCAGGATGCGTACGCCGCGGCCGAACCGGTTTTCGAACGATCGGTGGCGATCAAGCGCAAGGTGCTGGGCGAAAAGCACTATTCGCTGGCCATCACGTTGACGGGGTTGGGGGACTTGAACCAGAAGCAGGAAAAATTCGAAAAGGCTGAGCAGTACTACCGTGAAGTCGTGGAGATCAGGCGAGGCGTTTTCAAGCCGGGGCACGCCGCAATCAGCAGCGGTCTGGATGGATTGGCCAAGGCGCTGCTGGCTCAGAAGCGATTCGCCGACGCGGAGGCGGTGCTGCGTGATGCGCTGGAGAATCGGCTGGTGACGATTCCGCCGGAAGACTGGCGCGTGATGGAGAATCAAAGCCGGCTTGGTGAAGCAATCGCGGGCCAGGGCCGCTTCGAGGAAGCCGAATCAATTCTCAAGAAGGCCTACGAAGCGATCAAGGCAAAGGCGGGCGATTCCAACGAATGGACCATCGCCGCCGCCAATCGCCTTGCGAAGTTGTACGAGCAGACGGATCGGGCATCGCTGGCGACGGCCTTGCGTGCTTCGCTCAACGAATCAAAACCGGCCGCCTCGCCCTGAACGCGGCGCACGAAAAAGGGCTGGAAGCATGGATTCCAGCCCTTGAAGTCGCAGGGCCCATCAATCGACCGGCATCACGGACGGAAGATGCCGATGTTCGGCGCGTACACCGCTTCGATCGTTTGCACCGGGGCATTGATTGTGATGACCAGCGTCGTATTGGGATTCAAGACGCTGCTTCCGTTGATGCGCCAGCCTTTGAACGTCGCGCCGGGCACTTTGAACGCTGTGTTCAACGTGGTGACGGTGGTTTGCGGCCAGGTCCGCTGGAAGTTGGCGAAACCGCCGCCGTCCAGTTGCAGGTCAAGTGGAGCGGCATTGACCCACGCGCCGCCGTAGTTGGACTGCACCGAGAGTTGACCCGGCGGCGAACCCGGCGGGACCAGTCGCAGGCAGTCGTATCCTTCAAACTCGGTGCCATCGTTGAGTTGTCCGCTGATCTTCATCTGCACCAATGCGCCGCCGGGCAGGCTGCTCAACTGCATGGCCTGGTCAATTTCGCTGGACTTGAACTTCATATCCAGGTCGAGAATGCCGTCGGGATTGGCGTTGGGGCATTCGCACATGCCGATCGCGCCGGGCGTGCCCTTGTCGTAGTATTGGCTATGCGGACCGGGAGGGCCTTCATTGGTGTGCACGCTGCCGCCGATGCCGTCCGCACGAGAAATCACGACGGTGGACAGATCGACATCATGCACATCGAAATCGGTGTTGCCCATGATGACAGCGGGGAGCACGCCGTTGCTGCCGGGGTTGAAGGAATTCGGGCAGTTGCCTGACTTCAGATCAACGCTGACTGATACGGTGTCCAGGACGGACGTGACGCCGAACAACTGGATGGTGTAGTTGCCTGGCGCGAAGCCGTCGGTGCTGCCGGGGTTGAACGCCCAGTTCGTGATCGGCTGTCCGGCTCCAGGGCCGTTGGGTCCGAAGGTATCGGTGAAGTTGAGGATGTTGAAGATGTCGCCGGCCGCGCTTTGCGGAGTGCTGGAAAACGTCGTGACGCACAGCAGGTACAGCCCCGGCTTTTTGATGACGGTCTCGCCGTCGGTCGACTGATTGCCGATGGTCGAGCCGATCGAGTATCCGCCACTCTTGCCCAGGAACAGAATTTGCGTGTCGTCGTTGGCGAGAAGGCCCAGGCCGTCGATCGGGCCTTGCCCGAATTCTCCCTGGACCTCGAAGAGGTACATGCGGCTGTCGAACTCTGTGCTTCCACCAAGATCTTCGGACATGGTGGCGAGGAACATGGACGGGTCATCAATGCGAATGAGGTACATATCCTCAAAGTCGCCGTCGCTGCCACCGATATTCAAGGTGGTGCCGCTCAGGCGGCCCCTGATGGTGCTGACCGCACCGCCGAGTTGCGAGTTGACGACCTGCACGTTGTCACTGGGCAACGGGCCGGTGTCGCCGTTGCCGTGGTCCTGCTCGACCCATTCCGGGCCGGCGAACGCCGACGCGGTCACAACACCAGCGGCGATTGCCGCACCGTATCTGCCAAAGCGCATCATCCTGATTTCCTCCTGCACGCGTGCTCTTAAGTTGGCTGGGCCGTGGATTTCTCAGGCCGACAACGCCCATGGTCAGCATGAACCTTGAACCTGCCGCAGCGCCCGGGCCCATCCTATTGGATTTGTCCCCACAAGCAACAGTTTTCCTGATTGACGGAGCATTCGGAAAGCGCAACTTGCCCAGATTCGCGCGTGAACCACCCGGCTGTTGTCCAATGACAATGAAAAACAGGCTGCCGAAATCGGCAGCCTGTGTGAATTCAAGTCGATGACGCGTGCGCTCAGGAATCGGACTTCAATCCCGAGCCGATCCCTCTTCACCGAAGAAGATCATCGGCATTCCGCCGCCGCCCTTCATGTCGTTGGTGTTATAGATGTACTGTGCATCAAGCGCTTTGTCGATGCGAACCTTGGCCTCGGACAGGTGCGCCAGAGTGTAGGGGTCGATCTTCGCGCCGCCGGCTTTCAGGGCCTTGTCCATCCGGCCGCTCAAGTCGCGCAGTTTGAAGACGCACAGGTTCGCCACCGGCTTGGCGGTCGCTCCGAAACCGCTGCTGGGCATGCTCAACGAAATCAGCCGCTCCAGATGCTCGCGCTGCAGGTTGCGGCGAAGGCTGCTGATCATCGGATGCCTGGCGGTGTACGTCGATCCGATCGGCTGATCCAATTCAGACCACACCGCATCGCTCACGGTGAAGAGCACCTCCGGCAGCGTGACCGCATCAGCATCAGCCGGCACACGGTACTCGTTGTCATACACGCGGTTCAGCGTGGTGGGATTCATGAGCATCGTCAACGCCGAGGCCTGCAACCCCATGATGCGGTCGTGCACTGGCCACGTCGCGTCCTGGCGCAGTTCGTACCAGCCGCCCTGGTCGGCCCACTTGTCCACGGTCATCTTTGCAAGCAGTTGCGGCGAAAGACCGAATGCCTCATCCGCAAATGCGTTGTCAATGACAAACCGCAACGCGCGGCGCTGCTGCTCGATGGAGACTGGCGTGACCGGATCGCGATTGCCCGGGTCGCCCTTCTTGTCGCGCACCACATTCGCGCCGCCGATCCATCCGGACGCGATGCCCACGGCTGCGAAATGTCGGCCGAGAAGGATTTCATAACCCTGCCGCGCCTTCGCCCATGATTCGCCCTCTTTTACCATGCGGTCGAGAATCTTGGTTCGCAGGTCCTTGACCAGCCGCATCTGCGAGTCTGCGTAATCAAGCGAGTTCGCGGAGAAATCGAACACGCGCGTCGTCGGGTCGGGCCCGCGGGCGTCTTCATCCGTGCCGTAGGGCAGTTCCTCGTTCGACACACGGCTCAGAATCGGCTTCAGATCGTTCTCCATCGTGTAGCCGTATTCGATGGCCCAGTAGTCGTAGGGGCCGATGGTGGCCATCGTATAATCGCCCTGCACCGGACCATCGCCCATGTTGATGTTGATGGGGTTGTAATCCATGACGGACGCGGTCTGAGCGCGGCCCTTGAATTCGGGCGTGTTGATGTCCTTGAGCGCATACACGCTGGAGGCCTTGAAGTTATGCCGCAGTCCCAACGTGTGGCCGACCTCGTGCATGATGACGTCCTTGAGCATGGGGCCGATGAAGGATTCAGGCACGCCGTCGAGCACATCGCCTTCGGGCTTGGGCGTTCCCTCGCCATCGGCGGCAGGCTGCTGTGCGGCCAATTCCTCGAACAAATCCGGTCCCAGGCGGAACAGTGCGACATCCAGCGACTTGGTCATGCTCGCCATGCATCCGATCTTGTCCTGCAGCGTGCTGCCGGGCAGTCCCGGAGCCTGTGCCACTGCGGTGGCGGCACTGGGATTTGACGCATATTCCGCGGCGATCTCGCGCATTACCTGCGTGCGTTCATTCGGAAGTGCAAGCCGCACGCGCGGATCCCATTCCGGATGCTCGGCCAGCCACGCGAACGTCTCCGGACCAAAGTTCTGCATCGCGGTCTGCGGGATGATTTTCTTCCACGCGTTGACCCAACCGGTGATGAAGCCTTCATCCATGACGATGTCGGCGTCCAGAATCTGCCCGTTGCGCGGATCAACTCGCGATGGTCCGATCGCAAACCCCATGTTCGCGTTGGTCCACATCACGAAGTTGTAGCGGGCGTCCTCTGGATCTTTGTCCATGTGTGCCCCGGTGCGGGCGTCCTGCTGATAGACCTCGATCGCGTTGGCGATGCCGACTTTCTCAAATGCCTTGTTCCATTCCAGCACGCCATCGCGCACCCAGCGGCGGTAGCGTACGGGAATCGTGTTCTCCAGATAGAACACGATGGGTTCCTTGGGTGGGCTGAGTTTGAGTTTGGGGTCGGCCTTCTCCAGTTTCCAGCGGTTGATGTAGCGAACCCACGGCGTGTCGGCCGACGGATCGCCAAGGTCACGGTGAGCGGTGGTGAAAAATCCCACACGCAAATCGGCCAGGCGCGGCTGATAGCCCGCGCTCTCGGGAATCACGCTGATGGAGTAATACAGCGTTCCCAATCGTCCGCCCTGAAGCGGGAGTTCGTACCCGATCTCCACGTTCTTGGGATATGCCTTGGCCTTGGTGATCGTGGCGAGCGCCGTGTTCGCGCCCTTGGTCATGCCGCCAAAGAACTGCTGCGATTGCCCGACCAGCAGCGCGTCCATGTCGATGACCGGACCCCCGCCGGGACCCATGCACGCGATCGGCACGGAAAGGATCACGCGATCGGTGAACACGCGATCGCGGCCGCGGCTGGATTCCTGATCGCCGGAACTACGCACGCCGATGTTCGGTTCAATCAACGCCAGTTGCTTGTCGAATCGCTTCCAGTAGGCGTAACTGTCACCCAGTTGCACGCCCGCCTCGGTGATGCCGCCGGCGATCGTGTAAGCGATGAGCAGTTTCTGGTTCTCGAAACTGCGAGGAAGTTCCGCAAGCAGCTGGCCATCTTTGGCACGGGTGTACAGCGTGTAGAGACTCGGCTCGCCGTCGATCGTGGAAACGACTTTGGTGTAGTCCTTGGAAACTTCTTCGAACTTGGGAAACTCCGGCGGTGTCTCCGGACGGCTTCGCCCCGCAGGCTCGCCATCGGCAGGCGACTGCCGCTGCGGCGGTTCAGTCGGAGCCTGCACGGAATCATTAGCGGGAGGCTCGGCGGCAAAGGCAGTCAGCGTGACAGTGAGAGCAAGAACGGGGGAGGTCAACGCCGGTTTGAGCAGGTGCTTCATCGATTCAAATCTCCTGACGACGGACGCCACAGCGGCAGTCCGCAATGTACACGCACAGATCGCTCCGCAAGGGGAGTCGCTGCAACAGGCTCCAAATCAGTTCGTCGGTCATGTACGGCAAAAACCCTGATGCAGTGCGCCGTTTCCTGGCAATCTCTTATCCTGTCGATGGTTATGGGTTGCTGACGACACCAACATGACAATGCCCGCCACGCTCACTGCACCACCACAGATATCGGACTTGAGGCCGGTCGGATCATAGGCTCGGATGCCGAGCCGTTGACAGATTCATCTGCGAGTTTGCCGATCATTGCCGATCTATGGCAAGTTTTTCACCGCGGCCCGGCCCGCGCTGAAGAGCCCGCTTGAGCCCGATGTCAGACGCCCTGCGGCCGTGATTCGATCCGATCCCAGAGCAAGAACATCCCTCGCACTCGACCAAACTGTCAACCCGCGTCGGAGCACCCAAGCGTCTGCCAACCACCACGGGGGCCTGAATCTGCCAGGCGTTTTTGCCAATTCACGGCGTTTTTGCTCGCACCAGCCGCAATTTCGTGGCACAATGGCACCGTGGGATGGCCCGCTGGGGTTATTTTTTGGCCCAATGCCAGGGTCGCCGCGTGGTCCATCGATGCAGGTTCCCACCCTTCTGAATTCTGCCCTTTGAAAAGGACTTCCATGAAACAGTTTTTTGCGTCGCTGAATGTGTTGGTGAGGACGGTATTTTGTGCCGGAATCGTGGGTGGCACATCGACACTGGCCTTGGGGCAGGACATTCAGTTATCCAAGCCAACCGTGCAGACTGCGAGTTTGCAGTCGCTGGACAAGGTCGCCCAGGCCGTGATTCCCGCTTTGGATCTCGTTCAGGTTCAGATTGAGGACGAGCAGCGATTCCAGGCCGGAATGGCGCCCCGATTCGCCGTGCCGCACGAGGTGGCGTTGACGCCCTCAAACGCCGGCACGTGGGAACAGATCGACGCGAGGACCTCGGTGTGGCGCCTGGTGGTGCAATCGCCTGGTTCGCTCCACATCAACCTGGGTTTCACGCAGTATCACATGACGCCCCACGGCCGGCTGTCCATGTACAACCCGGATTTTTCCGATGTGGTCAGGCCATTCACGGCTTCGGACAACCAGTCGCACGGCCAGTTGTGGACCCCGCCGGTCAACGGCCCGCGATTGGTCGTTGAAGTCACGATTCCGACAGCGGAGATTGCCGATCTTCAACTGACTTTGGGATCGATCAACGTCGGCTATCGCAAGTTCGGACCGTACGGCGATACCGGGGGCGGCGTGGACTCTCAGCAATGCAACATTGACGTGCTGTGCCCTGAGGGTGCGCCGTGGGCGAATCAGATTCAGGCCGTTGCCATGATCTCGATTGGCGGCAGCGCCTTTTGCACAGGTTTCATGGTGAACAACACCGCTCAGGATCGCAAGCCGTATTTCATGACTGCCGACCACTGCGGGCTGACTTCCGGCAACGCGGGGACGCTGGTGGTCTTCTGGAACTATCAGAATTCATTCTGCCGGACGCCCGGCAGCGCTCAGAGCGGCCAGCCCGGCAACGGTTCGCTGAGCCAATTCTCCAACGGATCGATTTTCCGCGCGTCATGGAGCGCCTCGGACATGGCGCTGGTTGAACTCTCGACGCCCCCCAACCCCGCGTGGAACGTGACGTTTGCGGGATGGAACAGGAACCTGGCGAACTCCGCCAACGGTGCAGGCATTCACCATCCGAACACCGAGGAGAAGCGCATCAGTTTTTATTCTTCGTTCACGAACATTTCCAACTGGCCGTTCTGCAGCAACACCGGCAGCGATCACGTGCGGGTGTTCTGGAGCTCGGGAATCACCGAAGGTGGTTCGTCCGGATCACCCTTGTTCGATTCAAACAAGCGCGTGATCGGCCAACTTCACGGCGGCGGTTCTTCGTGTGCGAGCCCCAACAGCCCGGATTGCTACGGCCGCTTCGCAACGTCGTGGTTCGGCGGCGGATCCAACGCCACCCGATTGAGCAATTGGCTTGATCCGACCAACTCCGGCGCGACCGTGCTCGACACGATCAGCGCTGTTGGGCTGGCAAACGACACGTGCATCAACGCCACCAACAAGCCGATGGGCACGCACGCGTTCAGCAATCTGAACGGCACGACGGAAGGCATTGATGAGCCCGCGTCCTGCGCCACGGGCGGCTACACACAGTACGGCGCGGACGTCTGGTTCAAGTTCGTCGCCAATTGCACCGGCACGGCCACGGTGAGCGTCTGCGGTGCGACGTTCAACACCAAGATCGCCGCGTACGGGGCTTGCCCAGCCAGTTCCGGACAGGCTCTGACCTGCAACGATGATTTCTGCGGCCAGGCGTCGCAGGTTTCTTTCCCCGTGAACAGCGGCACGGTCTATCGTTTCCGCATCGGCGGCCACTTCGGAGCCACCGGCACCGGCAACGTTACGATTTCCTGCACGCCCTCGGCGCCGACATGCCCGTCGGATCTCACCAACGACAACCAGGTGAATGTCAACGATCTTCTTGCGGTGATCAACGCGTGGGGTCCATGCGTGGGTTGCCCAGCCGATGTCAACGACGACAACCAGGTGAATGTCAACGACCTTCTTGCGGTGATCAACGCATGGGGTGCGTGCCCCTGATCTGAGACTCACCTTGGTTCTCAACGCGCCCAAATCCTGATGCAATACAAACCCCCGAGCGCCTTCGGGGGTTTTTGTGAATAGTCAGCAAATCTGGAAACATAGGCATACTGCACGCAACCACGTTCCGCTTCGCTGCGCATTCAGACCGGGTGATCCTGTAGCACGGCCGTACTGTCAGCGAAGGCTCGAATTCCCCTGGAGTGACGGATGAAAGTGAAGCACATCACCTACGCACTGCTTGTCGTCTCTTTGTTCTGTGCCGCCGCGCCCGCCGCAGACCTCGCGCCGCGCCCGCTCGCTCAAAAACCGGCGCGCACCATCATCGAACAACACCAGTACCTCGATCGCATCACGGTCAAGTTTCACGACGGTCTCCACGTCCGCGCGCGCAACAACGTCCTCACCGATGAAGGCACCGGCGCGCTCAACAACCCCAACGCCGTCGCCGCGCTCAATACGCTTCGCGGCGGCATCTGGCGGCCCACTCATCCCATCGATGAACCCATCCTCACGCGGTGGCGGCAGACCGCGCAACTCAACCTCAACAAGCAGGTCGCAGACCTCAACCTGCAATTCGATTATCACCTCCCCGCGCACATCACCGCTGCGGCAGCCATCGATCTGCTCAACACTCTTGATGTCGTTGAACTCGCCCAGCCCATGCCGCTCCCCGCGCCGCCTCCTCTCCCCCGCGATTTCCAACCCGGCCAGGGCTATCTCAAAATTTCCCCGGGCGGAATCAACGCACTGGGCGTCTGGGAAACATTCACCACCACAGGCGCAGGAATCAAAATCGCTGACATCGAATACAGCTGGAACCTCAACCACCAGGATTTCCCAGCCATCACGCTGGTCGGCCCGCAGCCCGTCGACCCATTCAACTCCACCCACCACGGCACCGCAGTGCTCGGCGAACTTGCCTCCCAACCCAATGCTTTCGGCACCACAGGCATCGCCCACAGCGCCCAGTTCTTCGTCATCGCGGTCAACACCAACACGGGCTACAGCATGCCCGCCGCCATGACGCGTGCCCTGTCCGTCCTTGGCCCGGGCGATATTCTCCTCATCGAACAACAAACCACAGGTCCAGCGGGCGGCTCCGCCTACGTCCCCGTCGAATGGTTCAAGCCAACCTACGATGCCATCGTCACAGCCACGGGCAACGGCATCACCGTCATCGAGGCGGCAGGCAACGGCAATCAAAATCTCGATGGCCCTTCCTTCAGCACAGGCAACGGCGGACACTGGCCTTTCCTTGCTCAGAATGATTCAGGTGCGATCATTGTCGGCGCGGGCGCTGCCTTTCAGATCGGTTCCGATATCGACCGGTCTCGCCTGGCATTCTCAACCTATGGGTCTACCGTCGATCTGCAGGGCTGGGGCGAGCAGGTGCTCACCACGGGCTTCGGCAACTTCTATGCCAGCGAAGGGGCCAACTTGTTCTACACCGCCAATTTCAGCGGAACCTCCAGCGCCTCGCCTATCGTCGCAGGCGCGGCCGCCCTGGTGCAATCCAAAAAGAAGGCTTTCGACGGCGTGCCGTTCACTCCCGCACAGGTTCGGCAACTGCTCCGCGATACAGGCTCGCCGCAGCAGTCAGGAGTGTTTCCTTCCAGTCAGAACATCGGCCCAAGGCCCAACGTGTTGGCGGCGATCGAAGCGGCGGGGCTGGTGATCACCAACGATTTGTGCGTGAACGCGACTCTCAAGTCGATCGGCACGCACGGTTTCAGCACGGGCGGCGCGACGACCGATGGACCTGATGAGCCGGCTGCGTGCAACTTTGGCGGCTCAACGCAGATCGACAATGACGTGTGGTTCAAGTTCGTCTCGCCTTGCACAGGCACCGCGACGGTGAGCCTGTGCGGGGCGTCGTTCAACACGAAGATGGCGATTTACCAGGGTTGCTGGACCGAACCCGGACATGCGCTGGCGTGCAATGATGACTTCTGCGGCCAAGCCTCGCAGGTGACTTTTGCAGTGCAGACCTCAATGGTGTACCGCGTGCGCATCGGCGGATTCAACGGCGCAACCGGCGGCGGAACCATGACCATCAGTTGCGACGCCGCGCCCACGTGCGATGCAGACGTCTCCGGCGATGGGCAAGTGAACGTCAACGATTTGCTCGCGGTCGTGAACTCATGGGGAGCGTGCGTGGGGTGCCCGGCCGACGTCAACGGCGATGACATGGTCAATGTGAACGATCTGCTTCAAATTGTGAACCATTGGGGTCCGTGCCCGTGAGGCGGTGGGTGATCCGGTCGTATCTGGGTGATCGAGCGTGTTGAGGTTCAACCATGAAGACGTCCAGAATCGTCTTGTCCGGAGTGTTCCTCGGCTTCATTGCGATTGGAATTCCACGTGCGCTGGCCCAGCAGACCATGGAATTTCCTCGCGGACAGTTTGTGCAGCAGCACATTGACAGCGGCTTGCGGGGCAATCCCGATGCGATTTCCAAGTCTGTATTTCAGCAGTTGATCCACGTTCCTGATGCTGCGTGGATGAGGGTGTACTTCGCAGAGGCTGTGCTGGAGCCGGGCAGCCTCGTGCGGATGACCTCGATGCTGGACAACCAGGTGCAGACGCTGGATGCAGATGGTTTGGCGATGTGGAACAGCGCCACGGCGTATTTCAACGGCGACCAGGTGATGGTGGAACTGATTGCGTCCGGGGCGAGCAAGGCCAATCGGATCGTGGTGCAGCAGGTGCTTGCGGAACTCGGGGCGGCGATGCCCATTACGCTGTGCGGCCTGTGCGCTGCGGATGATCGCACGCCCAGCAGCGTGGATTATGCAGGCCGGTTGATGCCCAGCGGGTGCAGCGCGGCGGTGTACAACCAGACCAGTTGCCTGGTGTCGGCGGGGCATTGTGCGCCCAGTTCCGATGTCATCCAATTTCGCGTTCCGGCCACGCTGCCCAATTGCAACACGCAAAACCCGCCGGTGGCCGAACAGTTTCCCATCACCGGAAGTTTGTTTTCCAATGCAGGCCCGGGCAGCGACTGGGCGGTGTTGAGCACCGGTGTGAACAGCCTCGGCCAGACAATCCTCGATCGTTATGGCGAGTTCAGGCCTGTGGCTCCCCTCGTGCCTGGCGGCGGGGCGGTGCAGGTGTTTGGGTTTGGATCCAGCAAATTCTGCACGGTCTCGCAGACGCAGCAACTTTCGCCGGGAACGATCACGTTTGTTGGCGGAAGTTCCTTCAGTCACACGGCTGACACCACCGGCGGGAACTCCGGGTCCGGAGTGTTTCAGAACGATTTCATCATCGGCATCGCGACGCACTGTCCGTGCCAGAACACCGCGCAGCGAATCGACCACCCGCCCTTTGTCGCGGCCAGGGATACCTTGTGCCCGACCCCAAGGCCGCGCAATGACTTGTGCGTGAACGCCAAACTGGTGGGAATGGGTTCGCACAACTTCACCAGCGAATTCGCAGGCACCGACGGCCCGGCGGAGCCTTCGGCATGCGCTGAAGATGGGGACGATCAGATCGGCAGCGATGTGTGGTTCAAGTTCGTCTCGCCTTGCACAGGCACGGCGACTGCGGGAGTGTGCGCGGCCCAGTTCGACACCAAGATGGCTGCGTACATCGGGTGTCCAACCGAGTCCGGACATTCCCTTGCATGCAATGATGACTTCTGTGGCGTGGGCGGGCAGGCTTCGCAGATTTCGTTTGCGGTCAATCAGGGAGTGGTGTACAGGGTTCGAGTGGGAGGATTCAACGGCGCGACAGGCAGCGGAGTTTTCACGGTTTCGTGCACGCCTGCGGTGTGTGCTGCGGATGTGACCGGAGACGGACAGGTGAATGTGGCGGACTTGTTGATGGTGGTGAACCAGTGGGGACCATGCGTCGCATGCGCAGCGGATGTGAATGATGATGGTCAGGTAAATGTGACTGATCTTCTGGCGGTGGTGAACTCATGGGGTGCGTGCATGTAAGTGGGAGTGGGGGCTGTGGGACTTGCGGGGCGTGGGACTTTGGGGGTCTTGAGTCCCGGGCCGGCAATCGGAGGTAGAGAGGTCGCACTGCGGGGGGGGGAAGCAAGCCTCATGTTTCGTGAAGGGTTTGTGCGAGTTTTGCCTGTTTTGAGTGGATGTCACGCGGGCAACTTGCCGGCACAGCCGATGCGCGGGAAAATGTGAATGTGCGAATGTGATGCTGAGCGTGCAAGAAAATTGGGTGATTCACGACATGGGGGAATGAGAGGCGGTACCGACATGAGCAACGGCTGGATGCATCAAGGAGCGGCAGGACATCGGTTCGCAATGGAAATGGCATTGCCGCCCGCCAAGGGTGTTCGCGCGGGAGGTGACCGTGCGATGAGAAAGAGTCTGGCGATCGGAATTGGTCTGGTGGCGATGATGTTCGCGTCGCCGGCGATCGGTGATCGCGTGACGATGACCACGTCGAAGGACAATACGCTGATTGATTCGGTCATCACGAAGACCACAAACAGCAACGGCGTGGGCGATGCGATTTACGCGGGCAAGACCGGACCATTCGCCAACAACGGGCTCTTGCGCGCGGTTTTGGCGTTCGATCTGAGCGCTATTCCCGCAGGCTCCACGATCAATTCCGTCTCGCTGACGCTTGTGATGATTCAGACGATCAGCGGCGACCAGACGCACACGTTGCATCGCGTAACGAAGGATTGGGGACAGGGGATTTCGGAATTCGTCGGCGGCGTTGGCGCGCCGGCGGAGCCGGGCGACGCGACGTGGATTCACACGTTTTACCCCGATGCGTTCTGGACCAATCCCGGCGGCGATTTCGTCGAAGCGGCAAGCGCTTCGACCACAGTGGGTGAGAAATTCGGCCCTTGCGTGTGGAGTTCACCAGGCATGATCGCCGACGTCCAGGTGTGGGTGGACAATCCTGCGAGCAATTTCGGCTGGCTGATGAAAGGCAATGAAATCGACCTGCTGACGGCGAAGCGGTTCGCCAGCCGCGAGAACTTCCTGCTGGAGAACATTCCGCAACTGGTGATTGATTACACGCCGCCGACGCCGTGTCCGGCCGACATCGCGCCGCCCGGCGGCAACGGCACCGTCAATGTGAACGACCTTCTCGCGGTCATCAACGCGTGGGGTGCGTGTCCTGCGCCCTGCGCCACGGACATCGCGCCGCCCGGCGGCAACGGCACCGTGAACGTGAATGACCTTCTCGCGGTCATCAACGCGTGGGGTGCGTGCCCGTAACCAGCGGCGTGCTGCGTCGGCATCTCGTAAGATGGTTGAATGCATTTCCGTTATTCATTGCGTCGCCCGGTCTGCGTGGTTGCGATGGTCGGCGTGGGCTTGTGCGTGCATAGCGCGTGCCAGCGTGCAGGAACACTTCGCGTCGAAGGCAAGCAAGAGATCACGGAGTCTGCGCCATTGGATCCGGAGAACCTCAAGCCCGAGGCGGTGTCCCTCTTCGGCAAGCCCCTTCATGCGCCGGCACTCGATGCTGAGGTGCGCGCCAAGCGCGAACACGAACTCGAGGATGCGACCGTCGAATACGATCGCGATCCGCACGATGCAGATGCAATCATCTGGCTTGGACGGCGGCAGGCGTATCTCGGCCGTTATCAGGACGCCATCAACACGTTTTCCAACGGCCTTGCGCTCGATCCTGACAATCCGAAACTCCTGCGCCATCGCGGGCACCGCTATGTCACCACGCGCCAGTTCGGCCGTGCGCTGGCCGATCTGGTCCGTGCCGCGGCGCTCATCGAGAACCAGCCCGATGAAACCGAACCTGACGGCCAGCCCAACAAACAGAACATTCCCACGGGCACGTTGCACACGAATATCTACTACCACCTTGGGCTGGTGCGGTATCTGATGGGAGATTACTCCGGCGCAAGCGAAGCGTACCGCAAGTGCTTGGGCGCTTCGCGGAACGATGACATGCGCATCGCGGCTGCGTACTGGCAATACCTGACCCTGCGGCGGTTGAACCAACCAGCCTACGCCGCACAACTGCTCGCCGCGATCTCGCTGGATATGAACATCATTGAGAATTCCAGTTATCACAGACTGTTGCTGATGTTCAAGGGCGAATTGCAGCCCGATCAACTTTCGCCCACGGCATCAGACGGCCAGCCAATCGATATTGACGCAGCGACGCTTGGATATGGAACGGGCGCGTGGCGACTGTTGAACGGAGATGAATCTAAGGCGACGGACGAATTCCGCCGGGTTGTCGAAAACACGAACTGGGCAGCCTTCGGCCACATCGCCGCTGAGGTGGAATTGGCCACACCAAGAGATTGAATTCGATTGGTGAACAGGAAAACTCGATGATGCGGTAAATTACGCAGACGCCCGTGGAAATTTCAGAACCCCTTGCCACCGCGCTGCTGTTTGGGACTTTCGGCCTGCTCATGGCCGTGAGTGTCATCTTCAGCCGCGCGCTGGAGCGGCTCGGCCTGCCCATCGTGCTGCTGTTCTTGGTGCTTGGCATGCTGGCGGGGTCTGAAGGTCTTGGCGGCGTGATGTTCGGGGCGACGTACGACGACTACGACTTTGCGTTCCGATTGGGCACGTTGGCGCTGTGCTTGATCCTTTTCGACGGTGGCTTGAGCACGCCCTGGAGCGCTGTTCGCGAGGGCATTGGGCCGGCGTCTGTTCTGGCCACAATCGGCGTTGTGGGCACGGCGGGCCTTGTCGCACTGACGGCCCGAATGCTGGGCTTTCAATGGCTTGACGCCTGTCTGCTTGGCGCGGTGGTGTCATCCACCGACGCCGCGGCGGTCTTTTCCATCCTGCGCGGCAGCCGGTTGAATCTAGAGAAAAGAGTCGGCGTCACGCTGGAACTTGAATCCGGCATCAACGATCCGATGGCGGTCATTCTCACGATGACGCTGACGGAGATTGCCGCGGGCCAGGCCGAATTGACGTGGACCATTCTGCTGATGGTTCCGCTTCAGTTGATTGTGGGCGCGACCGTCGGCGTGGCGATAGGCTACTTCGGTCGTTTCGCACTGCAGCGGGCGAAATTGCGCGCGGGTGGCTTATACGCAGTCCTCACGCTTGGCCTGGCATTGATCTCTTTCGGCGTGGCGACGCTGGTAGAGGGCAGCGGATTTCTCGCGGTGTACGT
The DNA here is from genome assembly GCA_946886375.1 of uncultured Phycisphaerales bacterium. The sequence continues at coordinate 11,690 of CAMPIL010000004.1, read as the reverse complement.
CACGGCGGTGTTCCTTGGCAACAGCGATATTCCTTACCGCGGCGGCCTGACGCGCATTCACGATGCCATCGCGTGGCTGGGGCAAATCTCCATGTTCCTTGTGCTCGGGTTGCTCGTGCAGCCATCGCAATTGCTGAAGGTGGCCTGGGTCGGCTTGGCCATTGCGCTGGCACTGGCATTCATCGCCCGGCCGCTTGTGGTGTGGCTGTGCCTGTTGCCGTTCAAGTTCACGCAGCAGGAACGGTTGTATATCGGCTGGGTGGGTTTGCGCGGCGCGGTGCCGATCATTCTTGCAACAATCCCCATCCTGGCGCAAATTCCCCACGCGATGGAGATTTTCGACGTCGTGTTCTTCATCGTGGTGATCAACGCGCTGATTCCCGGGGCGACGCTGGGCTGGGTCACGCGGCGGCTGGGATTGAATGTGGAGGAAACCCCAACTCCCGCCGCCGCGCTGGAGATCAATTCCACGCAACTCGTGCAGAGCGACATTCTCACGTTCTACATCGATGAGACGCTGGCCGTCACCGGCGTGCCGCTGTCGCGCATCAAGTTTCCGGAGGGTTCCTCGGCCATCCTCGTGGTGCGTGGTGAGGAACTGCTGGCCGCGCGCGGCTTCACCGTGCTCCAGCCGGGCGACCACGTGTATGTCTTCTGCCACCGACAAGACCGCCCGCACATCGAACTCCTCTTTGGCCGCGGCGCATCATCGTGATGAAGTCAATTCGCACCAGTTTGCACTGAACTGCCCGAATCGTCAGGCTCATGATGCAACATCGCTGATGGGCGTGTGCGCTGCAGGACGAGGTGAAGTCGCCCCGTTCGCTCCGGCTTGCCCGTTTGCCGGCGGCACGCGCGCGGGCTCGGTCTGGATCGTGACCATGCGGCGATACCGTCCGCTGCGGGCCATGAGTTCATCGTGCGTGCCTTGCTCGACGATGCGCCCGCCCTCCAGCACCACAATGCGGTCCGCGTGCGCGATCGTGCTCAGGCGGTGGGCGATCACGAAACTAGTGCGTCCCCTCATGAGCGTCTGAAGGCTCTGCTGAATCAATCGCTCATTCTCGGTATCGAGATTGCTGGTTGCTTCATCAAGGATCAGAATGCGCGGATCGGCCAGCAGCGCGCGGGCGATGGCCAGCCGCTGCCGCTGACCGCCCGAGAGTTTCACGCCGCGCTCGCCGATGAGCGTTTCGTAGCCGTTCTCGAACTTCGAAATGAAATCGTGCGCGTTGGCGAGCTTGGCGAAGTGAATGATCTGGTCCATCGTCGCGTCGCGCCGGCCGTAGCCGATGTTCTCCGCGACCGTGCCATCGAAGAGGAAAATCTCCTGCTCCACGATGCCCAGCAGCGTGCGGTAACTGTCCAGTCGAATGTGGCGAAGATCGACGCCATCCAGTTCGATCGCCCCCTGCACCGGGTCGTAAAACCTCGCGATGAGATTGCACAGCGTGGTTTTGCCCGCGCCTGAAGGACCAACCAGCGCGATCATTTCGCCGGGCTTCACGTCGATGTCGATGTTCTCCAGCACGTGCGTCTGGGTGGCGTGGTAGGCGAAGGTCACATCGCGAATCGTGATGCGCCCGGCGACCTGCGCCGGCTGCACTTCGATGGCGTCCGCTTGATCGGGCATCTCGGTCGGTTCGTGCAGAATGTCCAGCACGCGATCGAGTCCTGCGAGACTCGTCTGGAACTGCGTCGCGCTGCCGGCAAGCGTGGCAACGGGATCAAGCAGCATCATCAGGTAGGCCAGGAAGAGGAAGAGATCGCCGACGGTGAGTGTGCCATCCAGCACGCGCGATCCGCCGTACCACAGCAGCGCGGCGGAGGCGGTGGGAATCAGCACGCTCCACGCGATGTCCACCGCGCGCGACCACCACCACACGTGAACTTCCTGCCGGGCGCGGAATTGATCGTTGCGGATGAATCGCCCGGTTTCGCTGCGCTGGCGGCCGAAACTTCTCACCACGCGGATGCCGCCGAAGGCCTCGGTGGTGTGACTGTCGATGGACTGCCGCGTACCGTGCATGTCACGGTACAGCGGGCGAATGCGGTTGATCCACGTGCGGTGGGTGATCCAGACGGTCGGCAGCAACACCAGCGCGCCTGCGAGCAATCGCCAATCCACGAACGCGAGAATGATCAGGCTCCCGATCAGTTGAATGACGGCTCGCCACGGGTTGTAGATCATGCTGAAGATAAGGTCGCCGATCGCGCCGGTGTCTTCGCGCAGAATGCTTGATGTGCCGCCCGACTTGATTTGGTAGATGCGATGCAGCGGCAGCCGGATGGCGTGTTCGAAGACCTGCCGTCGCAGCCGAGGCTTGATCTGCACGGAGGTTTTGGTCGCCTGCCAGCGGCCGGTCATGCCGATGAACAGCGAGCCCAGCGTCAGCAGCACCACGCCAATGGCGACGATCGCCAGTTGAGTGTGCGGGTCTCTCGGAATGGGATAACGGTCCATCCATTCCTGCGGGATCGGATGGCTGCCCAGCACGTAATCGACGACGATTTTGGTCGCATACGGCGGCGCCAGCGCGAGCACGGTTGAGATCGTTAGGGTGGCGAGCGCGAAAATCATGCGGCCCTGGTGGCCCTGAAGCAGACCCCAAAACGCCCCGAGCAACTGGAAGAAATTTCGCTGGCGCTTCGCGGGCTGCTTGTGATCGCCCACGCCGGCTGTCGAAGAGGTCGATCCGTTGGGTGAACCGTGACCGGAGGGACCGGGGAATGAGCCGTCGGATCGCCTGTTTTTCAGATCGCGTTTGTATTGGCGGAATCGGAGTTTGCTGCTTTGAAAACGGCCGGGCATACTGCGTGATGATAGCGCGTGCGATGCGGATCGCGCGACCGCTCGGCCCGCCGTGGGCTATAATCTTCGCCTCTGCGGGCGTAACTCAGTTGGTAGAGTGACAGCCTTCCAAGCTGTATGTCGCCGGTTCGAATCCGGTCGCCCGCTTTGCGTTGCCCATGCATGATGGGAAGTGGCGCGTTGTTTACCCGCAAGCAATCTCAAGAGCGATGTTTGTGGTAAACATTCCGCATGCAGCACGGCAATTCAGAGACCACATCCCAGTTGCACATCGCATGGATCGGCACTGGCGTGATGGGCACTGCGATGGCGGGGTACCTGATCAACGCGGGACATTCCCTGAAGGTGTTCAGCCGCACAAAATCAAAGGCAAAACCGCTTATCGACTGCGGCGCGACATGGGCCGATGATCCCGCGCGCGCAGCAGACGGCGCGGATATTGCAATTTCGATGGTCGGTTACCCCGAAGACGTCGAAGCGGTCCACCTGGGTCGAACCGGTACGCTTGCGCCGTCGCATCCGCCAAAGATCATTATCGACATGACCACATCGCGCCCCAGCCTCGCGGCGAAGATTGCGGATCTGGCATCGAGCAAAGGCGTCGGCAGCCTCGATGCCCCGGTCAGCGGCGGCGATGTTGGCGCGAAGAACGCGTCCCTTTCCATCATGGTGGGCGGTGATCGGCGGCACTTTGACGCCGCATTGCCGGTGCTTTCGCTGCTGGGCAAGAACATTGTCCATCAGGGCGGGCCCGGAGCGGGGCAGCACACCAAGATGGTGAATCAGATTCTCATCGCCAGCAATATGATGGGCGTGTGCGAGGGCCTGCTGTACGCGGTGAAGGCGGGGCTGGACCCGGCGAAAGTGATCGAATCTGTCGGGTCAGGCGCGGCAGGTTCATGGTCAATCAACAATCTCGGACCTCGGATGATCCGGCGGGACTTTAACCCCGGCTTCTATGTCGAACATTTCATCAAGGACCTGGGAATCGCGCTGGAAGAGGCGTCTCGCTTGAGACTGGCGCTGCCCGGCCTTGCCTTGGCGCGGCAACTGTACGAGGCGGTTCGAGCCCAGGGCCATGGTCGGCTCGGGACGCAGGCGCTCCTGCTGGCGATGGAACGGCTGAACGGAACGGCCTGACGGGGCGACGCCCGATCTCGCCAATGCAAGGTCCGGATTCGGATCGCATTCCTCGCTCGGCGGCTGATCGACCGAAATCGGCTTGCCTTATTCCCGCCGTCTCGGCGTATCATTGGCTTGTTCTGATGGAGCCCACCAATGGCCGTGCTCATGGAATTGTCGCGAATCTTCATCCGTGAAATGACGGACATGCAGATCATCGAACTGAGCGAAGTCGATGGCGATCGCACATTTCCCATCGTGATCGGTCTGCCGGAGGCCTTCGCGATCGAGCGGCGATTGAAGGGCATCGAAGTGCCGCGCCCCCAGACGCACGACCTGCTGGCTTCGATCATTCGTCACATGGGCGGAAAGCTCAAGCGGATCGTCATCAACGATCTGGCTGAAGGAACATTCTTCGCCAAGTTGGTGATTGATCATGACGGCCAGGAGGTCGAGGTGGATTCGCGGCCGTCGGATGCGATCGCGCTGGGCGTTGCGGAAGACGTGCCGATCTACGTCGCCGAGCACGTGCTTTCGCAGACCCAAGCCGACGCCGAGGCTGCGGAATCGCAGGAAGATGAGGATGAAACGGGGGAGGAGCCGGATTGGAAGTGACCGTGCCCACCTGGTGGTGCGGCCATCGAACGATCCGTGGACGGAATTTGGAATACACTGTTCGCACGATCACGCAAGGCCATGGACGCCGCGCGTCAATCACATGTCGCTGACCGCTGAGAGATTTGGAGACAGGGAGGGCCGGATTGTGGGCTCAAGTGGAGCCATGCGCATTACGAATCCTTTGCCGCAGAAATATTTGACGACCGAGGCAGGCGTGGGCGGTCGGATCAAGGTTCGCGCGGAAGATTTTCTCGTCGATGAGTTGCCGCTGTACGAGCCCGCGGGTGACGGCGAGCACTTGTACTTGGGCGTTGAAAAAACCAACGTCGCCCACGGCGAATTGATGAGTTGCCTTCGCCGCCATTTCAATGTTGACGAGCGCGCCATCGGCTTCGCCGGGATGAAGGACAAGGTCGGCGTGACGCGGCAGGTGGTTTCGATTCAACTGCTGAATGATCCGCCGAACACGGAGATCAATCACGGGCGCATCAAGGTCCTGTGGGCGACGCGGCACCGCAACAAGATTCGACTGGGGCATCTGGCGGGCAACCGGTTTTCGATACGCATTCGCGATGTGCAGCCGGGCAAGGCGGTGCAAGCCCTGCGCATTCTGCGGAAACTGGAGCAGGCCGGCGTGCCGAATTATTTCGGCTCGCAGCGGTTCGGCTATCGCCGCAACAACCACCTGATCGGTGCGGCGTTGCTTCAAGGCGATTGGGAGGGGATGTTGAAGCATCTGCTGGGCGGCACGGGCGGGAATTACCCGCTGTACCAGCAGCCGCGCCGCGAGTTGTTCGATGCAGGCCGGTACGCCGAGGCAGCCGCCCTCTGGACCGCCGCCGATCGAGCCGAGCGCATCGCCTGCACGCGTCTGGCGCAGGGCAGGAGCAAAAAGGACTCGTGCCTGGCCACGGGTCAGACGACATTGGCGTTCTGGATCAGCGCGCTGCAATCGGCGATATTCAACCGGGTGCTTGACCGCCGCCTTGAACAGAGCACCATCGCGGAGTTGCGCCCCGGTGATATTGCCTTCAAGCATGAAACGCGCGGCATGTTTCACGTGACCGAGACGGAACTGTCCGATGGCCAGTTGCCTCGGCGGATTGCCGCAATGGAGATTTCTCCTTCTGGCCCGCTGTGGGGCAAGGACATGATGCAGCCCGCAGGCCCGACGCTGGAGATTGAACGCGAAGCGCTTGACGCGGCGGGGCTTTCCACGGAGGCGATGTTCAACAGCCGCAGCAGCCCCGAAGGCGGCCGCCGGCCGTTGCGCGTGAATCTGCAGAACCCGTCGATCGAGGCGGGCGTGGACGAGCATGGCGAATTCATTCGTGTCGCGTTTGATCTGCCGCGCGGCGCGTACGCGACAATCGTACTGCGCGAGATCATGAAGACCGATCAGATTGACCTGGACGACTCGCCGGCGAGCGCGTAGGGCGAGATTTCCGAGTGCGCCCGAATGAGGAGGGCGCTTCGATGTCACTTCAGTTTGTATTGCTCAAGCGCGTTGCAAATCTGCACATCGGTGCGCGAATGCGGATCAATCAACACTGCATTCCAACCACAGGATCGGGCGCCTTCGATGTTCTGAGGCAGATCATCGAAGAAGAGAATTTCCGATCCGTCGAGTCGCAGGAGTTTCTGCACCTCGCGGTAGATTTCCGGCGTGGGCTTGTGCATGCCCAGGAGAAACGACGCGAAGCGATGGTGCAGCCGCTGAATCGTCGGGTACTGCACAATGAAGGGCCAGTGATCCGGATTCGTATTGGATAGTGCGGCGGTTTGCAGGCCGCACTCGTGAATCTCATCAACCAAATTCAGCACGCCCTCATACTCGCCCAGCAGCCATGCATCGTGAATGGCTGTGACTTCCTCGGGCGAATAGAGGTGGTTGACGCCCCGGCTGACTTGCGCTGCCCACGCCTTGCCATCGATGCGCCCGGTGTCGAACTGCACGCACAAGTCGCCCCAGTTTTCGATCTGCGGATAGCCGTTGTGCCACTCGCCGCGAATATCGATGCCCGCCGCCTGGCAGCCCTCGCGCCACGACCTGCAGATGCGAATCAGCACGCCGCCGAGATCAAAGCAGACCAGTCGAATGGATGAGCGAATGTTCACATCGCAATCGTAGGGAACGATCGCGCTGAATCACAAGTCACGCCGAACGCGCTTCTCGCGATTTCTTATTGGCGTGTCGGCGGGTCTTGAAGAATTCGGTGAGCAGTTTGCCACATTCCTCAGCCAGCACGCCGCCGTACACATCGACCCGGTGATTCAGTCGCGCATCGGTGGGAATGCGATAAAGGGTGTGGCAGGCCCCGGCCTTGGGATCGGTCGCGCCGTAGATCAGCCGGGCGATTCGGGCGTTGACCATCGCCCCGGCGCACATCGGGCAGGGCTCCAAGGTGACGGCGAGCGAGCAATCGCTCAGTCGCCACTCGCCCAGTTTCTTTCCCGCCAGGCTGATGGCGAGCAACTCGGCGTGGCCAGTCGGATCGGATGCGGTTTCGCGCAGGTTGTGCGCTTCAGCGAGAATTTCATCGCCGCGGTACACGACCGCGCCCACGGGCACTTCGCCTGCGGCCGCGGCTTGCCGCCCCAGTTCAATGGCGCGCCGCATCATCACCAAGTCATTCTCGGTGACATCAGCATGGTGTGCGGTGTGCAGGCAGATCGGGGGCATCCCACAAAATCTCCGGAAACGGCGCGACTGAATCCGCCGCATGAACGACTGCGTCAACCATTTGGGAAGCAAACGTTTCGCCCGACGGATCACGAACTTCCCTCCCCACGATCGGCTTGTTGCGGGTCGCTCTGTTCCGCGCGGCTGCTGCGGGAAACTGTGAGTTCCATCTGCGCCGGCTGGCGAGGATGATCCATGGGCTCTCTGACATTATGAGGCCCTTGGGCGCGGAGTCGTCGCAGCGAAAACACCCGGCCCTGCGCCACCGCTGATGCCGGGGCAATTACCAAAAGCAGAATGCCAAGTTCATATAACCCGTACAGCGGAACCAGCATGATCAAGGCCGACAGCGCATCCGGAGGTGTAATAACCACCGCGACGACGCCGCACACCATCAGCGCGTATCGCCGCTTGCTTCGCAGCCAGTCGGCCGAGGCCAATCCCATCCAGCCCAGTAGCACGATGACCAGCGGCATCTGAAACGCCAAGGCGATCGCGAGCATCAGCATCAACACGAGATTGATGTATTCACTCAAACGAAAGACTTGGGCCACGTACGTGCGCGGAACGTGCACCACGTCGACCGAACCATCCACCCCGGCCACGGCGGCTTGAAGATCGAGATTGGGCCAGGTCATCCAGACCAGGCCCGGCTGCGGATCCGCCGGCGGCTCCGTGACAATGTGCAGCACAGGTTGCTTCGACATCACCTCCGCAACGCGGGCATCGATCACCGGTTGTCCAGGACCCGAGCCGAACAGGATCAACACGCGCAGCATCAGCGGCAGCATGCCGAAGTACAACAAGGCAATCCCCGCAACGGTGAGCAGCGCGCTGAAAGGCAGCAGGAAATTGACGAATCGCTTTTCGTGCGCATACAGGCCCGGCTCGATGAACTTCCATGCCTGGTAGAGCACCCACGGAGCCGAGATCACCAGCGCCGTGATCATGCTCAGTTTCATCTGCAGCACGATCATCTCCGTGGGGCTTAGAACCTGAAGTTGTTCCGGCAGTCCGGCATCGCGCAGGGCGCGAATCACCGGCAACATCAGCCAGTCCAGCAGCGTATTGCTGAGGAAGAAGATCACGATCGCCAGCGGAAGAGGAGCGACGAGGGCCAGCAGGAGGCGCTTGCGCAACTCTTCCAGATGGTCCCCGAAACTCATGTTGTGATCGAAAGGTTGGTCGCGTGTAGCCGCCATAAGAGTATCGTGCCGCCCAATGGATCAATCCGCCTGGGTGAATCTTGGGGGCCGTGCAACAAAAATAGGCTCGCTTTTCAGACAGGACATGTTTCGTGAGGCATCCAAATGGAGCGATGGCCCAGCCGCAGAGTACGCAGGAGCGGCTCATAATGCGAGCGCGGGACGGTGACCGTCGCGCTCAGCAGGAGGTTTGGCGCGCCCATCGCCGGTGGGTGGCGGCCATCATTCTGGCTCACCGGCCCCAATCCGTGGATGTGGACGATCTCATGCAGGAAGTCGCCGTCAAACTTGTCTCAAAAATGGATACGCTGCGGGACGCCGCAGCCTTCCGTCCGTGGCTGCGCCAGATCGCCATCAACGTCTGCCGGGGCTGCGCCAGGGGACTTCGGCCGACGCTGCACCTGGCCGACGAATCGCCGGGCGATGCGCCCCAGGCCCACAACGCCGTCGCGCTTCCGCCGTCGTCGATTGGCCCGGCTGGCTTGATCGTGGACCGCCACGACGCGGCCCAACGTCTGATGCAGCAGGTCCAGGGCCTGCCGCCGGAGTATCGCGAACCGCTGCTCTTGCGCTGCGTGCGGTCGATGACATATCAGCAGATCGGTGAACTGTTGAACCTGCCCGTGACCACCATTGAAACCCGCCTGGCTCGCGCGCGGCGAATGCTGCGCGAAGAGATCGGTGATCTGATCGAGGATTGAGGCCCGCACCAACGCTTGCGTGGTAATCCGCCATGACTGCAACGCCCCACAATTCCAATGACGATGCCGACCGGAATGAATCGGTCGGCGAGAGTGATGTTCTGATCGGTCGCCTGATTGACGGCGAAGCGAGCCAGCACGACGCCGCGCGCTTTGAGCGAATGGCGGAGGCCAATCCCCGCTTGTGGCGCGCGCTGGCGCTGCGACAGCAGGACATGGCGACGATCGCCTCCCACGTCGAGCGGCAGTTGCACCAAGCCGAGCGAATCGACTTGCCGGAAGATGCGGCCGGCGGCGAAGACAGCGGGCCCCGCCGCCGCCGCTTTCCCTGGTTCGTCGCATTCTCGGGCTGGGCCGCCGTGATTGCGATCGTTGCGGGTTGGTCGCTGTTGCAGCAGCGGCAACTTCCTTCCGCGCTCACCCACATCGTGCCCGCCGCGACCAACGGTCAGGTTTCGCCGCCCATGTCGCCGGATGAGCACTTGCGGGAATACTTGTCAGCCCCGTTTGTGCTTGGCGAAATGGCGCCGACGCTGCTTGAGGTGGAGGAACTCTCCGACGGGCGCACCGCGATCCGGTTCCTGCGGCGAATCGAAGAAGTCGCATTCGTCAAGCCCGGCGATCGATTGCCTGTGAATGAAAACGGCGACCTCAATGTGCCGCCGTCGGAGTTACGCGACCGCCAGAACTGATGTGACCAGATCGCAGAGAACAATTCTTCCAGCGCGTCATGGAGCCCAATTGTTCAACACGATCCACAGGTCATCGACGTTGACGGTCTTGTCCTGATTGAGGTCCGCGCTGCCGCCTTGGGCGTTGGGAGTTCCGGGAGTGTGCCAGGCGTAGATCACGTTCAGCAGATCGTTCACGTTGACACGCTGATCGCAGTTGCAGTCGCCGGAGGTCGGTGGGATGGGGGTCAGGCGAATGGCCGCGTTCCCGCCTGGGATGCCGGCTTGACCTGCGATCTGGCCCGCGTTGTTGATCGCAGTAGCCTGGCGAATGGTCAGCGTGGGCTGCGGCGGATACACCAGATCACTCAGCCGGTACATCACCCCGTTGCGCCCGACAAACGCATGCCCAACCAAATCTTCGTTGTATGACGCGCCGACTACGATGCCAGAGTCATTCACGGCGTACGCCAAACTTCGTGGCTGGCTGGGAAGTGTTCCCAAGTCGGTCATCGTGCCTTCAGACCAGAGAAATGCATGAATCGTGAGTGGCCCGCCCTCTCCCATTGGCAGCACGCCGCCGCCGCACACATAACGGCCGTTCTTGCTGATGCCGCGAGCTTGGGCGCTTTGACCACCCGCAATCACTCCCAAGTCAGTTACGACACCCTCATGCCAAAGGAATGCATGCGACGTCAGTGGGGCTTCCCCCATCCAGCCGCAGATGCTGCCGGAGTCTGATATATCGTTGGCCACTGAGTATGGTCCCAATGGCATGTCCAAGAGATTGAGTTGACTATCCTTCCAAAGAAATGCCTGCAACTTCGGAGTGCTGGTGTATCCACATACCCAGCCGCTTTCATTAATCGCGGAGGCCTCTGAGTTTCCATATTTCGGGGGGCCAACCAGTTCGATGAACGTGCTGCTTGCGAGGTCGTACCTAGCAGCACGAAAGCCACCTGAAGTTGATGTGGGACTAGCCGTGCCCGCCACTTGTCGTGCGGAATTCAGATCATTCAGGCTGTACCAGGTCAGCCCCGCGGGAGTGGGCAGCGTGATCCAGTTGCCATGCCTAAGCCACACGGAAGCGCCATTGAGCCCCTTGCTGCACGGCGTGTAGCCGCCGCAAAGTTCACCGTCGCCATTCATGCCGAAAGCAAAAGACGTCGAGCCGACGAATGGGCAATTCGGGCCAGGAATCGTTCTAATTGAGTAGCACAAGCACTGGGCTGACGCTGTCGAAACGAGTCCCACGGTTGCGAGCACCAAGACCACACTTCGGCTGAACATGATTGTTTGGACAGGTTTCAACGGCCGCTCCCAAGCCAAGACGGACACGTGAAGCCTACCTCATGAACGGCTTCAGTCAAACGCCGAATGATTTGGAACGAATAATCCATCGAAAGATTGGCGAGAATTGAAGAAGCTTACCGAAAGATGTCTTCAACTCACCGGGTATTGTGGGCATCGTGCTCTAATCCGTGGCGAGGGCAGAGCAAAGGAGGAGGTTTCTCATGAATCGCATGGCATAAGGGGCGGCTGTGGCTGTTCTGGCACTCTCGGCTCGAACGGCTCAGGCTGCATTCTGGTATGTAGATGCAAATGCCCCAACTAGCGGGGCAGTCGGCACGCAAGCTCACCCTTACGTCAAGATTCAAGATGCAGTGAACAATCCACTTGTCGGCGCGAATGACGTCATCAGGGTCGGTGGCGGATCGACCGCAACACCGAAGGTGTACAAGCCCACGAGTCAAGGAACATCGATCCAGCTCAAAGATCGCGTGCGCATCGAAGGCGGATATCCCGGCTGGAACGGCTCCACATTTGTTGACACTGGACGTGATCCTGACACCTATGTGACTGTCCTCAGCGGTGATT
>CAMPIL010000003.1 GCA_946886375.1 uncultured Phycisphaerales bacterium | reverse complement strand
GCGTCAGGGGCATGTACCGAAGCGATCGCCCAAAGATGCCGCCCCGGTGTCGATACAAAGGCCCCTTTGGCGAGATGAGTGCAATGCGAAGTCGCCCGTCAACGCTGGAGTAGCGTCGTGACGATGGGTACAAAGCGACAGCAGGCGACCGCCGGCTCATGGGCACTGCGGATTCCGAGTGTTCATTCGCCGCGTCATCCCGCCGCCTGCCCCTTGGTCTTTTGCGCGATCTGCAACAACAGCACCAGCAGAACCGCAAGCGTCAAGAAGCCGCCCGCAGCAATCAAGTTGCGCGTGGGCTCAATACCGAACGCTCGTTCGATGTCATCCTTAAACACGAATCGCTGAACAACGCGAATCGTCAAGAGCAAGGCAAATCCGTAGACCATCACTCGGTTGCGCAAAGGGTTCACAGCCGCCGCGAGCCCAACCAGGCCCAGTACAGTCATGAATGCACCCAGCGGCCTGAGGATGTACACAAACTGCGGCGTCCAATCCACTTTGGCGCCATAAAGCGTTGCGACCTTCTGCTGACACTCAGGCGATGTCATGATTGCCACACCGAGGACGATGTGCGACAGACACACAAACCACAGCAAGACCTGAAGTGCCAGTTTTGCCTTGTTGTTCATAGCATGCCTCCGCTGATTCCATCTATCGACTCATTCAACAATTTGCCGCGAATGCCTTTCTCATTTCCAAGCGCCTCATGTACGGAGAACGCAGCGGCCAGGCCGCAATCCGACGGCATCGACAGAAACAGGCATGAGCCAGAATGGCATCCTCATGTTCAGAGTCTGTACTCGAACTGTACCCTATGAGTGGCAAAACATGGAAAACGCGGCGTAATTAGGACGGTAGCTCGTGGACGATTCCACGGGATTGTCGCTGGATTCCAGTGGCTTTGGCTCCTGCGGGCCTGAGCGCGAATCGCTCATAACCCGGAGGTCGTTGGTTCAAATCCACCCCCGCTGCTGAATGCAGATGCGGCCCTCGTCTGAGGGCCGATTTCGTTGGCAAAAACGGCGTTTTGGGTCTGGGTTCAAAGCGCGATCGAGCACGATGTGAACCGATGACTTGCGACCGCAGGTTTAGATGTACCGGGTTTCCGGTCGACGGTAAGAGCGCGGCACGTGCGAAGTTCGTGCGCATGGAAAGTTCGATCGCTTCAATGGAGCTGCGGCTCATGAGCCGCAGAAACGTCATGCTCGCCTGATGAAGCGTGATACGCAGCAGCGCTTCAATGGAGCTGCGACTTAGAGAGTCATGCGCATCACGGGCAAGTTGTCTACGTCACGCACAAGTCTGCCACATCACGGCCAAGTCGTACCCGGCGCGGGCAAGTCTGCGGCGTCGCCTACAAGCCCGCCGCGTCGCGGGGTAGTCCGCCGCGTCATCGGACAGTTTGCCGCGCCACCAACGCGCTCGCCTCGCAAGGTGGCATCATTCACTCTCAAGTGTCTGCCGCCTCCCCCACCAGTGCAGCCAGTGGACTGAGCAGAGTCAATGGTGGCCTTCGCTGTGGCTGGCTGTGGCTTTCAAGACGCATCGGCTGACTCTGCGATGTGATGTGGTTACCGCTGAGCGGCAGCGGCTCACACTCGAGGCTCTGCAATGGCTTAACGAATTTCAGTCAAGCAGCGGCCCTTCGCGCCCGATACCGACAGGCAACAGGCAAGAGGCAAGAGGCGATCGAGGGCCAAGAACATGACCAGCCGACGACGCCGAAGCAACCAGCGAGAAGCGCCGGGCCCGCGGTGCCCGCCTCAGGCACTTGGGCAGTCGGAGATATCGTTTTCAATTTGGCCCCGGCGAATCCGGGAAAGATTGGATGGGTTTGCACTGCGGCCGGCACGCCGGGAACTTGGAGTACCTTTGGCGCCATACCGTGATGGATGTCAGCACGCCGCTGGCACACCGGTCGCCCATTCGATCAGCACATCGGCGACTTCGGGCCGGCTGAACTCTGCGGGCGGGCGCTCGCCGGCGGCGAGCAGGTCTCGCACCTTTGTTCCGCTCAGCGCGACCTTCTGATCATTGCCGTGCGGACAGGTCTTGGGGCTGACCATGCCCTCGCAGGCGTTGCACCACGCGGTGTGCTCAAATTTCAGAATGGTGATGTTCAGATCGTTGAACTTGAAGCGGTCGAAGATCATCTGCGCATCGTACGTGCCGTAGTAATTGCCCACGCCTGCGTGATCGCGCCCCACGATGAAATGGGTGCAGCCATAGTTCTTGCGCACCAGCGCGTGCAGGATGGCTTCGCGCGGGCCTGCATAGCGCATCGCGGCGGGCATCACGCTCAGCATCGTGCGATCCTTGACGTAATACTTCTCAATCAAGGCCGCGTAGCAGTCCATGCGCACGTCCGCGGGGATGTCGCCGGGCTTGGTCTCTCCCACCAGGGGATGAATGAGCAGGCCGTCGACGATTTCCTGCGCGCACTTGGTGAGGTATTCATGCGCGCGGTGGATGGGGTTGCGCGTCTGGAACGCGACGATCGTGTTCCAATTGCGCTTCTCAAATTCCGCGCGGGTCTGCTGCGGCTGGAGGCGGTGTTCCGTGAACTGCTCGCCGGGCTGTTTCTCGGGCGTGGTGGTGATGACGTGCACCGCGCCGCCCACGAGCCAGTTGCCTTCATCCAGCACGGCCTTGACGCCGGGGTGCGCCGGGTCTTCGGTGCCGAAGACGTTGGCGATTTCCAGTTTCTTGTCGTGCGGGTAGATGTCGGTGGTGTCCATGATGGCCATGAGCGTGCCGTCGGCGTGCCGCAGCGCGGCCTGGCCGCGCTGGACAAGCGTGGCTTCGGTCTTGTCATCCACCGCAAGTGTGATGGGAATTGGCCAGACCGCGCCATCGCTGAGGCGCGAGCCGTCCTTGCCGCTCTCCGGCGGCGGAGCCAGCCGCATGCGCGTGCAGATGCTCTCGAAATCGCGCTTCTTGACGAAGCCGTTGAGCGGACTGAACGCGCCGATGGCGATCATTTCCAGATCGCATGCCTGCTTGGCGCTGAGGGTGATGGTGGGCAATTCCGCAGCCCGCTGCGCGAGTTGCGTGGCGCGTTCCTTGTCCACAATTCGATTGACCAGCGTGCCGCCGTGGGGAGCAACCAAACCTGACATCGTTGTCATGCCTCCTGATTCCGGACCCCAAATGCCACAGAGCCTCAGATCGTAACGAATCGGTGCGGCGCAGGCAATCGGGCCGCAGGCAATCTGATGGAAGATGTGAATGACCCGCCCGCACAGGCACAGCGCGGCGGTGCTGAATCAGGAGCCCATCGCAAGCCGGCGGTCGCCGGTTCCGCCCGGGCCCGGTGGCTTCGCGTATTCCCGCTCGAGCGCGTCGTCCACAAGGTTGGTCTCGATCTGCGGCGATTCCTGCGGGTTGTGCTTCAGTTCAAAATGGGCGAGTTTGGCCATGACGATCCACCAGTAAAACGGGGCCGGATAGTGCATGGAGCCCTGCTTGAGCGCTTCCAGCAGCGTGAACACGCAGAAGCCGCACAGGATCGCGACGGTGGACCGCATGGAGGGATCATCCTTGTAGGACATCCACAAACCCTTGCCCCACTTCACCAGCAGGACCATCATGGACACGAACAGGATCGCGCCCACGATGCCGTGCTCGCACAGAATCTCCGCGGCGATGTTGTGAACGTAGTCGCGTTCGACATACTGGTTGTGCGAAATGGCCGCATACGCGCCCGTGCCCAATCCAAGCAGCCAGCGGCTGGGATTGGCGAGATAGTAGTCAAACAGCGTGAACGCCATCTCCAGTCGCATGGTCGTGTCTTCGAGCATGTCGATGGGGTTCCATCGCGCCTGATTCTGTGATCCGATGAACAACTTGAACACGCCGTACAACCCGCCCACCAGGATCAGGAAGCCGATGATGACGATGAAGAACTGCTTTGGGTTGGCCAGTTTTCGGGACATGGGATAGAACAGGATGCCGACGATTCCCGCCGCGAGCACCTGTCCGCGCGAGCCGCTGCCGATGGCCATTCCCATTCCGATGGTGAACGCCGCGACGCGCAGGAGCGTGACGAGAAACGTGGCGCGTTCGGGTCTGATGAGCGCGGCGATGAGCGCGACTGAAGCGCCCATGCTCGCGGTGGCCAGCGGGTTGCCCGTGTCCTTCATGCCGCCGCCGACCATGCCCAAGTCGAGCACAAGGCGGCCGCTGTGATAGGAACTTCGCGGGCTGAGCATGACCAGCAGCGCGATGATCGAGCCGACCACCATCAGCCCGAACAGCATGCGCCGGAACTCGACAATGTCGATCACCAGCAGCGGAAGAAAAACCAGCAGCAGCAACTGATAGGAGAGGTCCACCCCAAGGTTGTCCAGGTACACCGAGCGCGAGGGTGACCACATGATGCCGATCAGCCACAGCCCGTAGAGGGCCAGAATGAGATAGGTGATCCTGTTGCGATAGCCGTCAGCGGTGCGCTCGCGGCGCATGTAGCGCACCATGACAGCCGCCGACACCAGCCCCGCCACGCCGAAGTTCACCATCGTGGGCTTGGCCGCCAGGAACGGGACGTACACCTGAAGCAACTGCTTGAACGGGAAGAGCACAATGACCAGCACAAAGCCCCAGTGCGGACGTGCCAGAACGTACAGCGCGCCGATCACTGCCAGACTTGCGACAATCACTGCCAGAGACTGAGTCATTCTTCAGTTATCCGCGTACAAGGCTCTTCCTACGAACCGGGTGCGAGGGGGGTTCCCCCTTATCGGCATAATCGGCAGCAGGCGTTTGCCAAGCGGGCTCAGCCATCGGGGGTCGATAAACCTCACGCGGTGCGGCCATTGAGACGCCCCAGGTTCAAGATGGCGGATGTCAAACGCTCGCGATCGTTCCTGCGCAGCACGATCCACCATGCCAGGGCGGCATAGCCCAGGGCATAAGCGCCCCCTGCCGCGCCCAGCCACCAGACATTCCAAGTCGGCACCCGCCAGAGAAACACTCCGAGCAAAGGCGCGGTGATGGTTGCCGCAAGCGCCGGGCGAACCATCGGCTCAAACACATCGCCGTATCGCAAGTTGAACGCGCGGGCGACGATGCGCGGCACGATGCCCAGATGAAAAACCAGATACATCAGCGAAAACGCCAGGGCGACGCACGCAAACTTCACGGAACTGGGCAACACAATCAGGAACAACCCCGCCAGAGGCAGGTGAACAAGTCCGCCAATCATCGCCACGATCGCGTATTGGCGGATATGCCCCGCGCCGTACAGAATGCGCATCCAGTTATCGCCCAGCGTCATCACGACGAATCCCAGCACGAGCAATCGCGTCAGCACCACCGATGTATTGATTTCCGGGGCGCCGGGCGCGAAACTGCTTCCCAGCCACACCTGCAACAGCGGCCGCGCCAGCATGAAAATGGCGACGGCGGCCGGCAACGCGGCGAAGGCATGCAGTTTCGTGGAATGATGCACCAAGCGCTGCATGCTGACCGCTGCGGATTCCGCGCCGGTGGTGCTCAGGCGCGCGGAGACCGCGTCCAATCCCCCAGTCATGCCGCTGGCGACCATTCTCGTGTAGCCAGCCAGTTGCGATGAGATGGCGAAAATTCGATTGCCGAACAGGCCGAATGACAGGTTCATCACAAACGCGCCCGCAGGCAGGCCGAGCAACTGTGAACCCAGAATCGCCACGTTCCAGCCGCTGATGCTGAGGATGGAGTGGATGCCGGATCGCGTGACGCGCGCCAGATTGGGAACAAGCCGCGAATCCATCATCATGATCGCCAGCACGGAGGCGACCGTCGCCGTGATCTGCATGCCGCTGGAGAGCCAGCCGTAGCGCACAAGCCCGCTGGCGGCATCGGGCGGCACCCACCAGAACAGAGAAATCGCAGCGATGACGTGACTGGCGCGCTTGAGGATGAACCAGCCGTTGTACGCGACCATGCGCTCGGTCGCCAGGTACATGTTGAACTGCGGCGCCAGCAGCACCATCACGGCCGACTCGGCGGCCTTGGCAACAACGAACCACCGGGCCGCGCTGACAAGCGAGTGAGGAATGTCCAGAATTGGCACAATCGCGAGGATCACGCCGAACGCCACCAGCGTCAGCACAGCCGCTGCGGCGCACACTGCCACCGCCGAGTTGTAGGTGACCGAGAACAGTTTCGCATCGCCGCTGTGATGAGCCGCGCCCAGTTCGCGGATCATGCTCCAGCCGACGATTTCCTCCAGGATGATCGCAAATCCCGCGGTGGAGGTGAGTAGCGCGATCAGGCCGTAGGCGTCCTGGCCCACGGTGCGCAGCAGCAACGGCACCAGCGCCACCCCAAAGCAGATGAACGCCAGTAATCGCACGTAGTTGCTCGCGATCCGAATGCCGGCTTTGCGGAACTCAGTCATGAATGCACTGATCCTCGATCAAGCATTTCACGGCACGCTGCTCATCTGCTGGCACCACACCTCCAGCATCAATGCGTACACCGAAAGGTGAACCGGCAATCCCAACGGCGGCGGGCTGATCTTGTCCGCCAGGTACCGCGCGCTGTCGGGTGAAAGCACATCGTGCTCCACGAGATATCCATCGGCCAGGTGGTTGCCGAAGGCATCGGACAGCGCCTTGTTCCACTGCCGCCACGGCGGGGAAAAACCGCGCTTGCGCCGGCGAAGCACAAACGGCGGAACAATGTCCTTGATCGCTTCGCGCAGCCAGTGCTTGGGCGGAAGGTTTATGTCCTCGTGCGTCTTGCGCAGACCGATCACCGTCTCCACCAATCGGTAATCCACCAGGGGCAGGCGCAACTCAACCGACGACGCCATGCTCAATCGATCGCCCTGCGCCAAGCCGTTTTCGAGCATGTACGTCTGGCAGATCAGGCGCGTGATGGTGGTGTCCACCTGCGGCCAAGGCTGCGGAAGCGTGAAGTAGTCATACGGGCGGTCGAATTGGATCTGGTTGCGAAACGAGTCGGAATACATCTGCTGCGCGATCTCGGTGGACCGGCGGAACTGCGGCTCCATGTCGTAGAAGACAAATCGATCGCGCGGACTCTCTCGGTCGTTCCAGTATTGCTCCCAGCCTGATTTCAATCCACCCAGCGACTTGAGCCAGCGCATTCCCGCGGTGTAGGAGTATGGCGGGCGGCTGACCTTCAGGTAATCGCGCAGGCGCGCCCCCACGCCGTTGTGCATGGCCTGCTTGCGGCGCGTGGCGTGAACCGACTCGCGCACCCAGCGATAGCCCCAGAACAACTCATCGCCGCCGTGTCCCGACAGCATCACCGGCACGCCCAGTTCGCGGGCGCGCTTGAGCACCGCGTAGTAACTCACGCCGGAGACATCCGCAAACGGGTCATCGCGCTCCAGCGGCATGTGGCGCAGCAGTTGAACCAGATCGTCCGTGGAAAGCTCCACCTCATGAAACGGCATTTTGAGGTGTTGGGCCAGCTCGCGCGCGTCGTTGCGCTCATCCTGAATCGGCCGGCCGACGTACCCGACGGAAATCGCCTGCATGGTGCCGGGGTATTTCGCGGCCGTCAGACACGCGATGACGCTGGAATCAAGCCCGCCGCTGAGCGCGATGCCGACCGGCACATCGGAGCGGATGATGATCTCCGCGATCCGGTCCAGTTCTTCGCGAACGATCGTCGCCGGATCGCCCTCAATGGGCGGCGCATCATCCATGCTCCAGTAGCAGCGCTCGCTGACTTTCCAATCGTCCACTTCCACGCTCAGCGTGTGGGCCGCGGGAAGTTTGCGCACGCCCTTCATCGGGGAATGAGGCTCCGGCACATACCCGTAATGGAAATACAAATTGACCGCGTTGGGATCGAGTTCAAACGGCACGACCCGGCTGTGCACGATGGCGCGCAATTCCGAGGCAAACACGATCCGGTTGTCAAAGCACGCAAGGTACAGCGGCTTCTCGCCCATGCGATCTCGAGCCAGCAACAGCCTGCGGCGGCGGGTATCCCACAGCGCGAAGGCGAACATGCCGCGCAAATGCTTCACGCAGTCATCGCCGTGGTCTTCGTACAGGTGCAGAACGGTTTCGCAATCGCTCTTGGTGCTGAACTTGTGGCCGCGGGCTTCGAGCATGCGGCGCAGTTCCACGAAATTGTAAATCTCGCCGTTGCATACCAGCACGAGGCTGCGGTCTTCGTTGTACAGCGGCTGCCAGCCCGTGGACAGGTCGATGATGCTGAGCCTTCGCATGGCGAGGGCGGTGTGATCGCCGTGGTATTCGCCCGCGCCGTCGGGCCCGCGATGCACCAGCAGCGCGTTCATGCGCGCGACCAGGTCAATCTGGCTCTGCTGCAACTGCGCTTTGGTGACAATGCCGGTGATGCCGCACATGCGATTGCTTCAACTGGTTTGGGGCTGCGAAGATCGACAGCGCCGGTAAGATAGCAAAGTCCGAATCGGCTCCTGACTCATCGCCGCTGCCGCTGCGTCATACTGCCAAACCATGTGGAGAGGTTCGGAGAATCAGCCACCATTCATCGGCAGAATCGACGCGATTACGCAGATTGTGCCTGCCGCAAGGCTGGCTGCGTCCCCTCGCGGCGCTGCAGTTCCCGCAGCGTGGCGTCGATGATCCTGTCGTATCCCAGCCAGCGGCTGCCATCGGCCAACTCGCGGCGGAACTTTTCCCGTTCCGGACCCTGCAGGTGATCCAGCGGCCGCTGGGCTTCCTCCAGTTTCGCCACCAGATCGCGCTCATCGCCGGGCTTGAAGAACACCCCCTGGCCCGGCATCGTGATCAGGTGCTTCAACGATCCATCATCCACAAGACAGCCGATCAATCCCGTGCCAAGCGTTTCCTGGCACGAGATGCTCGCCCGTGCGAAAAACGCGATGTCCGATCCGTTGTACAACTCGCACAACCGCTCGCGGCCGGCGAACGGATGCTTGATGAACCGCTCTGAAAACGGGCCGGCGTCAATGTGCTCGGCGATGCGCGCGGTCACCGCGGCGTGCTCGGGCGCGTTGGAGAAACCGACAATCACCGCCTTGAGCGATTCATGCCGCTTCATCACTTCGCGCAGCGCATCGATCACCAGTTTCACGCCCGGCTCCTTGACATGCGTGAAGTGCGATGATGCGCACACCAGGACCTCGCGCTCGTTCACGCCAAGTTCCGCGCGAACTCGACGGCGGACCGCGGGATCGTACCCGAAGTGATCGGGCGAAAACCCCAGCGGCATGTCGATCATCTTCGCATCGATTGCGGGCCATTCGGATGTGCGGAACAGCCGTTTCAGGATGCCGCGCGCCTGCGGCGTGTTGCCCACGACCAGCGCGCTGCGGCGGCAGATCAACCTGATCGGACCGCCTCGATACCACGCGAACCCCAGCGCCAGCGAACGCTGCCGCATCGAGATGCCCCGCTTGCGCCAATCGAACTCGTGCATAGTGAGATTTTCGCTGTAAGTCGAAATCATCGGCACGCTGCGGATCGAGGCGTCGCGCGCGATGCGAACCGCAAACGTCTTGTCGCCGCACAGCACGATCAGTTCCGGCCGGAACTCGCGCACGAACAGATGCACGCGCGGCGAAACGTAGGTGTACTTGGGCAACTTCCACGCCTTGGCCGCCTGCGATTCATACGGGCCGATCGCGTTCTGCACCCGCTTCACCGGACCATCCGCCAGCGCGGCGTGGAACACGCGCACATCGTGGCCGGACTTGGCCAGTTGCTCGGCCCAGACGTTCTCCTGGTAGGACTTCCCCTCCTTGTAGTTGGCGCAGACGATGGCGACTCGCATTCGTTTCGGGCTCAGGCGTGCGGCAGGCCCGCGGCGATCCGGCCGCTTGGCGGGCGATTGACACAGTAGCACATCTCGCCGCTGACGCGCAGCCGACTGAATCCCTCGCACAATTCGCCTATCATGGGTTTCGGCGATTCCCGCCGCTTGAGGAGCCTTTCGGACCCAGCCATGGCCATGACCAGCCAGCAACTTCACGATGCCCTTCGCACGGTCAAAGACCCCGACCTGCACAAAGATATTGTCACATTGAACATGGTGAAGGATGTTCACATGAAGGGTCCGGATGCGTTTGTTCACATCGAACTGACCACCCCGGCCTGCCCGATGAAGGACAAGATTCAGGCCGATGTGGAGCGGGCTGTGCGGGCCAAGGCCAGCGAAACCGGCTCGGCGATCAACTCCGTCATCGTCGAGTTTTCCGCCGATGTGCGCAAGCCCAACCAGCGGGTGAAGGACCAGGGCAATCCCCTGCCCAACGTCAGTCACATCATCGCGGTGGGCGCGGGCAAGGGCGGCGTGGGAAAATCCACCATCGCGGCCTTGGCCGCCTGCGGCTTGGCGCGTGCCGGCGCCAAGGTAGGTCTTTTGGATGGCGACATCTACGGCCCGTCCATGCCCACCATGCTCGGCCTTGAGGAAATCCCCGGCGGCATGCGCGACAACATGCTTCTGCCGTTTGAAGTCCACGGCGTCAAGGCGATGACGATCGGCAAACTCGTCGATCCGGAAAAAGCGCTGATCTGGCGCGGACCGATGGCGCACGGCGCATTCAAGCAACTGGTCACGCAAACCGACTGGGGCGATCTGGATTATCTCATCATCGACCTTCCCCCCGGAACCGGCGACGTGCCGCTGACGATGTCGCAACTGCTTCCGCTGAGCGGCGCGGTGGTCGTGTGCACGCCGCAGAAAGTGGCGCAGGATGATGCGCGGCGGGCGGTACGGATGTTCCAGCAACTGGGCGTGGAGGTGCTGGGCAT
Organism: uncultured Phycisphaerales bacterium; assembly: GCA_946886375.1. The sequence continues at coordinate 23,982 of CAMPIL010000003.1, read as the reverse complement.
CGTGGAGAACATGAGTTACTTCGTGTGCGGGCACGGCACGGAGTACGACATCTTCGGCCGGGGCGGCGCGGAAACCATGGCTGGGGCGATGAACCTGCCGTTCCTTGGCGCGATCCCGATCTATCCGCAGATGCGCATCAACGCCGATAGCGGCCGGCCGCTGGAGAATTGGAACGTCAGCGATGAACTCTCTAGCGCCCTGGACGCAATGTGCCAGAACATCGCGCAGCAGATTTCGATTGCGACGATGAGCGGCAAATACGTGCAGCCGACGCTTTCGGTGACATAGTGGCGTAACCGTCGCGCAACATGCATCGCGTTAACAGCGGGCAGAAATGTCCGCCCTGCAATTACGATCTGAGTGGCACGCTCCAGGCAGGAATCGGCCGCTGTCCGGAATGCGGCTGGAGCGCCGCGAATCGAAATGACTGAAAAATCCCGTTGAGCCAGCGGCAATTACGTCATCGGGCCGACGGGTCGCCGCAACATGGGTTCCGGGGCGGCGGTTTCCGCGGAGGGCGCTTCGGCCTGCACTTCGCCGGGCGTGATCTCAAGCGTGGTTGAGTAACTCGCGCCGTCGGGCAGCCGCTGCTCGCCTTCGATTCGCTCAATGAGCATGGAATCGGAGATGACGTAGTTGTCGAACTTCGCGCTGGAGTCTTCGCTCAGGCCGTCGCCGCTGCGCAGTTCCACGTGAACCATTTTCTTGTTGTCGATGGTGACGGACTCTGCTTCGGTGGCGGTGAAGCCTTCATCCACGCCCGCGCGCATGTGCTTGAGCGGCTCCTGCGTGAACTTGAGAGCCATGTGCGGGGCCATCCAGAGATCGTACTTCTGCTTCGCGTCCTTCACGCCCTGGCTTTGCTTGACGGGCAAACCCAGGCCAAGACCTTCGCGCACTTGCGAGGCGGGTGTCTGCACTTTCAAAGTTCCGTTGGAGACTTCGCAGGCGATCTGCGTTTCCACGCGGCTGGACTCATGGCCCTCGCGCTGCGTCACCTGCACGACGTTGACCACATCGCGATACAGGTGCAGCCCGCGGTAACGGTTCACGAGCCGCTGAAAGAAAACCGCCGGGTCCAACTTCAATTCCGCCTGCTGAATGATCCTGCCGTTGTTCGCCGGCTGAGTCGTGCTCGAGGCTTCGGGACAATCCGGCGACACATTTGGGGCGGGAGCGTGAGGCGACACGGCAATCGCGACGCCGCAAACCAGCGCCACACTCAGACTGCCCAATGACGTGGTGGTTCTCGCCATGGCTCTCACTGTTTAACGGCTTCAGTATCGCTTGTGTTTCAGTATTTCGCCAGCGTTTTGTTCCGCCATATTGCCCCGTTTTACATGTGGAACGGCTGCAAAGGCTGATTTCGCGGGTCTAAAGGCTCAACACGATCATCACGAGCGTGAGAACGATGAAATTCGACAGGCCGTGCATGATCATTGAGGGAATCAGCGATCCGCGCCACTCTCGCATCAGCGAGAACATGATCGCCAGCGACATGAGCGCGGGAACGGCCACCCAGCCCTGCGGGTGAATGACCGCGAATACGAAACTGTTGATGGCCGTGCTGAGGACGACGCTCATCACGCGACCGGCGCCGCCTGTGGCATCGCGCAGGTGCCGGTACATGACCCCGCGGAACATGGTTTCCTCCACGATCGGCGCGGCGACTGCACCCAGCAGCACGACCATGATCTTCGGCAGCCAGTCGCTGCCTCCCAGTTGTTCGATGATCGGATGGGCCGGCCCGCCTGAGGGTTCAAACAGCGGCTGGACCGGCTTGAAGGCGTTCTGAATCATGATCAGCAGATAGGAAAGCGCCGCGCCGGCGGCGAGCACCGGCAGGGCCATGAAATATCCCGCCACGCCTGCCAGCGGTTCAAGGATTCCGGCTCGACCAAGCGTCCAGCCGATGTCCTCGCGAACATCACTCCACGGCACGCCCCGAATGACGGGCCAGCACAGGGCAAGCAGGCTTGCGAAAAACGCGACAAACAGAACAGGCATGGTGATCGGCGGGAAGAAACTCGCCACGACAGCCGCCGCCAGTTGAAGCGACAGCAGCAGCACAAACCAGATGGCAAATGTTTCGGCGTAGATGCCATGGTGCCAGCGGCCCGGATGCATGCCTGACCGCACCTTTCCAGCCAGCGCGAAAACCAGCCACACGATCAATCCCGCAAAACCTGCAAGTCCTGCGATCACGAATACCGTGAAGATGCCGATGACGACGAACAGCACCTGCCTGGCCGGCCGCAGCACCTCGGCACGCGCCGCTGCGTCGGTGGTGTTGGGCGGCGCGAGCGCAAGTTTGCCGAACCACCCCAACTCGCGCACAAGCAGTTGACGCTCATCGGGCGAAAGGGCATCCACGGCTGGCGCTTCAGGCTGCGTGTCGACCTGAGGCGTCCCATCATCATCCTGGGAGCCAGCGGCGTGACCTCCATACAGTTTCCAAAGCGCCTGCTGCACCGCCGCTTCGGTTTCGGTCAGTTCAAGGTGAATCGTCGGATCGTTCTGGGCCTTGAGAATGTCATTGGAGAGTTCCTCCAACTTCTCGCGCGCCTTTTCAGGGCCCATGAGTTCCGCAGCCAGAATCACAAACCGCTGCCGCTGGCCCACCGATCCCACATTCAGCGCCTTTTCAGCCGAGGCATACAGCAGCGGTCGATTGTCCTGCACATCGGCCGCGCCGACGAAGTACTTGGCCTGCATCTCCATCATCATTACGCCAAGACGATCCTGCCCCGTTGCGGTCTTGGACGCGCGCACATCCAGGCCGTGCATGACAAGCGTCGCTGCGACTCCGACGGCGATGACCAGCCACGCCAGGACCGGATGCCCGCGCACAGGGCGCGGCGACGCCGGCGGCACATCCCAATGGGAAACGTCCGGCCGGGCCGGCGGGTGGTTGAAAGAGCCTTGATCGTCGCCGTCGGTTCGCTGGTCCATATGTGGGTTCGATGTGGCGTGGCGATCGCAGGATGCAGATTGCCGGGGTGATATCGGCGATGTGGACACGGTATCCCCAACCAACCGCGACGGACATGGGATGGCTTCCTAATGCCGTGACGGCAGGTTTTCAGGAATGATGGGGGCAGATATCGCCTTGTTCACCGGGCGAAGTGGTTCCGCCGCGGGTTGACTCACACGGGGTTTTTGCTATCTTCATCCATTCGCCCCAGTGCTTTGCGGGGCGTTGTTTTTCCTGTCATCTAAGCCCTTTGCACCATCAGGTGGGTATATGCCTCGCCAGACCTATTTCGCCAAAGCCGGTGACGTTCAGCCCAAGTGGCATCATGTGGATGCCGACGACAAGATTCTTGGGCGGATGGCCACGCAGATTGCGTCCATCCTCATGGGCAAGCACCGTCCCGAGTACACGCCGCACATCGACACCGGTGATTTCGTCATCGTCACCAACGCCGCCAAGGTGCGTCTGACCGGCCGCAAGGCTCAGCACAAGGAACGCATCACCTACGTGTACTACCCCGGCGGGCAGAAGCGCGAGACGTATGAATCGCTGCTCAAGCGCCATCCGGAGCGCGTGGTGGAAATCGCTGTGCAGCGCATGCTTCCCAAGACCAAACTCGGTCGCGCGATGGGCAAGAAACTCAAGGTTTACGCCGGCAATGATCATCCGCACCAGGCTCAGCAAGCCGCGCCCTTGGCTGGCTGACATCTGTCTTTGACATTGAATTGAATTCTGATCACGCCACTGTTCCCCAAAGGGACCCTCTTCGGAGTCCACGAACACCATGAACGACCAGACTGAAACTGTTGAAACCGCTCCCGCTACTGCTTCTGTCCGCAAGCCAACCACCGCAGGCAACTGGTGGTGGGGCACCGGCCGCCGCAAGACCGCTGTGGCGCGCGTGCGCGTCAAGGCCGGCAGCGGCAAGTTCCTCGTGAACGAGCGGCCCTACGAAGAATTCTTCACCGAAGAACGCGATCGCCAGAACCTGCTCAACGTGCTGGAGAAAACCAGCACCACCGGCAAGGTGGATGTGCAGGTCAACGTGCGTGGCGGCGGCTTCACCGGCCAGGCCGGTGCCGTGCTGCTGGGACTCGCCCGTGCGCTGCGCCGCTATGACGGAACCCTGGAGCCGATTCTGCGTGCCAACAACTTCCTGACGCGAGACTCGCGAAAGGTCGAGCGCAAGAAGTACGGCCAGGCCGGCGCCCGCCGTCGCTTCCAGTTCTCCAAGCGCTGATCAATCGTCTCATTCCATCGAATTCAAACTCGATCGACCTGCGTGGTCGGTCGAGTTTTTTCTTGGACGGGGGCGGCTCAGCGTTTGTGCGCTGCGCGATGCAGCGCTCGCAATTCGCGGATCGCCTGCTGAAGAATTCTCGCCGTTTGCACCGGCGTGCAGTTGATTGACTTCGCCAGCGCGTGAACGGTCAGCGGCGGTCCGCCGTGCAAACCGAAGCGGCGCTCCACTGTATTGCACAGCCCACCGGGCAGATGCGCGACGTGCGGCCGCAGATCTCGCCGCAGGTTCAGCCACGAATCCCACGGACACAACTTTTCCAGTGGATCGCCCAGCAGGACCGCACCGCTGTCGTGTTTGGCCGCGGCGCGGATGAGCGCCTGCGGCAAAGCGATCTTGGCCAGGGCCTTGTCCATCGCCAAGCCGATGATGCGCTGCAGTTGCTGGCCGCGTGAAGGATCAAGCGACTCCACCGCCTTGGCCAGCACCTTGATGGCAAGTTCGACCAGCGCGATGATTTCCTCCCTTGACTGCTCGCGCAGTGGCCGGTGCAAGTTCTGCTCGATTCGCGCGATGGCTGCGGGCAGGCCGATCATCACCAATCGTCTTCGCAGCAAGGATGCCCAGCGCAAATCGGTCTCAATGCGGTCCAGTTGCTCGGAGCGCGGCCACTCGCCGAGTGCGATGATGGATTCAGCCGCACGATGCTTGAGCAAGTTGTACCCCGCCGCCAGTGCGTGCTGAAGAGCATCCATTGGCGGCGGCGACCGGCGAGCCGCGTCGATCAGGGCCAGCGCATCATGCGGGACCTGCACGTTCAACTCCCCACTCACCGCGGGCGCGGCGAGGATCACTTCATCCGCATCCGGCAGCGCGAATGTGGGCAGGTCAATGAACGACAACTTCAACGTTCGCAGCAGATCGCGCCGGCGGCGGTTCGCGGCCCGGTGAATCGTCGGCTTGCTCTTGTCGTAGCGCTCAGCCAGTTCCGACGCTTCGATCCCCCACTGCCAGGCGCGATGAATCAGCGTGATTTCCCGATCCGTCAGCGGCCCGCGCTCATGAAAGATCGGATCAGCCGCCTTGCGATCATGCCGGCGAAGCATCTGCCGGATGGTCTCGTGCGCCCGTCCGCATTGCAGCGCCAGCCGCCGTGCGGCCTGATTGAGCGTCAGGCGTTGCGCCGCGCGAAGTTCACGCGCCTGGCGAATGATGTCCGCCTCAATATCGCCATTGATGCGCGTGAATCCGCCGGCCTTTTTCAACTTGAGCGCATGCGCGTTGACAAACTGCTCCAGCGCATCATTGAAACAGCCCAGCCGCTTCACGCCGTCTGCAAACACGATGTAGTGGCACACCAAACCCTGCTTGCGATACCGCTGAATCGACTTGCGCGAAATCTGCAGACGCGTGGTCGCCTCTTCGATCGTCAGCGCGGGGGAGCGATCGCCATCGGACTTCACGTCCAGCGATTCGCTGAGCGTCTGCACCAGGTTCACCAGGTCAGGCAGCAGCGCCTGTCCGACCAGCGTCACCGGTTCTTCAGCGCGGTCGGGCCGGTAGCCGGTGATGCGGAAGATGATGAAATCTTCAGGATAGTTCTGGTGCGGATCAAGATCGGCGATCAGCGCCTCGGCGGCGTCCATCTGCCGCCGTCTCGTTTCCGCCGGCGCATATTCCAACTGCCGAAGCAGTTCCTGGATGGCGGCGATCTTGAAACGCGCTGTGCGGGGCATGCACTAGATTACGCACAGTTCAGCCCGCGGCGTTCACGAATCAGGCCGTGCTTCAGCGCCTTTTCGTGAAACAACTCCAATCCGGCCCTGCGACGTTCAGTGAACTCGTAGGCGATGTGCTGCTTGAGGTAATCGCTCGCCAGGTCGCCCGGCCAGTGGCGCGGCTTGGCCTTGTGGTGAATGATCCAATCCACGCGCTCAAGATTGTGCCGGCGCTGACGGTCGAGAATGATCGCCGCGGTCCGCAGCGTGAGGGGGTCGGCGTCGCGGCGCGCCATCCACAGGGCGAATACGAACGGCAGGCCCGTGTGCTCAACCCATGCCGCGCCAAGGTCGAGCTGGTGCGGATAGCGCACCGCCGGCGGCGAGTCCGTCACCACCTTGTCGCCGATCAGCAGCATCGCTTCGGGCCAGTCGATCGGCTTGTGTGCCGCGACATGCTCGCGCGCGTTGTAATCGATCAATTCCGGCGAAATGCCGTGCATTTCTTTCAGCAAGATGCGCAGCAGCGCGATGGAGGTGTGGCTGTCTGTATCGCAGTACACGCGCGTCAACTGGTTGAGAGGCTGCGTGGAATACAGCCGCACGGTCAGCGTCGGACCATCGCAGCCAAGCAATCCCACCGGCAGCACGACCAGCGGGAACGGCGAATTCTGGTAGTCGATGGATGAACACAGCGCGATATCCACCGCGCCGTTGATCAGTTGATCCAGCAGCAGACTGGGCACCGAATGGCGCAGTTCAATGTCGGCGAGATTTTCCAGGCCATCAATCAGCGGCAGCGTGTTGACGAAGCTCACCACGCCAAGGCGGATCGGCCGCTGGCGAAAGGTGAGGACGCGAGAATTCTGGAGCGATGTCATCCCTGAACATGGTAGCGTTTAGTGGGTCTTCACACACGCACGGCACGTTGTCCGCCGATCATGCCATGAGAGGCGACATCACTTGGACTGACCGGATCGCAACGCCTCAAGCGCGTCTGGATCCACCACAACTCCAGAGGTTCGTGCGGTGAGGACTATGCGACCTGCGTTGCCCTCGGCAAAAAGATTCACGAGGAATCTGACCGGTCCGTCTCTCAAGGGCTCCTTGAACGAATGATTGAATCGCAGTTGCCACATATTCTGGCCTTCTAAATATTCAATCGCACTCGCATAAACTTGTTCCCCAAACATCAACCCCTTTTCGTCCAGAAGTAGCAATACTGGAGCCGGCTTGCCCAATCGATCAAAACCGCTTCGTGATTGCAACAGGATCGTCACATCGATGTTCGTGATATTCCGATCCGAAGGGTCAATATTGCTTTGCTCCACCACAGCCGTCGCTTCGCGCGGTTGGGCGTCCGAATTGCTCACATTGATTTCCGCAAAGGCCATCGCGACCTGGCCATCCTTGTCGGTCGCCCGAACCTTGAGCGTGTACGTGCCCAGAGTCTTCAACGTATAGGGTTGATTAGGAGCGAGGGTGATGAAGCGCGGCTCATCGCTCGCTCCAATCTGCACATTGCGCTGCAACGCAATCGCATACGTCGGCGATGGATCACGGCCGGGGCGCACCGTCACGATCGGCTTCAACACGGCGCCTGGCGCGACGGTCACGGAAAGATCGCTGTGAACCTCGCCGTTGATGTCCATCGCCAGGGAAACCATGGGTGGCCCGACGCGCCAATTGCGGCCGGTCCAGAAAATGAGCCAGGCGACACCGATGACAATAGCAACCGCTGCACTGAGGGCGAGAACCGCCAATGTGATCCGGGCTATGCCGTTGCTGATTTTCATGGAATATGAACGGGTTCGACCGCCAGGGGAGGTCCGCCTTCCCCCGGCGGGCAATTGACTGATGGCGTGACTGTCAGACCAGGGCCTGACGAGCCGAACTGGCAGGATGCCGAACTGTTCCACCACTTGTTAGGCAGCAGATTGACCCTCGCGCTGCAATCGATCGTGCCCCCTGTTGCGAACGTGATTGACAGGTCACACGTGTTGCAGTTCGCATCAAGTGGTGGTTGAGCGATCGCCGCAAAAGAAGCTGTGGTCGCGCCAGACGGCAACGGGGTGGGCACGCCCTGGATGGTGGTGTTTCCTCCACTGTCGCTGACTGTCGCGGATCCACTGGCGGTGGCGCCGCCGCACGCGGAAGCCACGGAGATGGCTCCTGAAATCGAAGCGCTCGCGTTCCCGCTGATGTTCGCATTCCCAGTGATGTGTGGGCTTGCAACCACGTGCATGGTGCAGTTGTGGCAGCAATCGGTGCCTTCAAGCCAAATGCGCATAAACCCAGTATTCGTCTTTGCGCAACTTGATGTCACGGTTGTGCTGAAACCGTTGATGAGGGTAACAAGCGGCTGCAGGTAAAGCGAAGCACCACCGTTGCCAGAAACGTCAGTGCAGGTTACCCACATGTTCATGGTCGATGCGCTGGAACCGACTGACCAGCCAAGATCAACATAATTCGCCCACGCGCAGGCTTGTGGCACAGCCATGCACGGCGTGGTCTTCCATTCGCAGGGCACCGGAGGCACCGGCTCAGGAACCGGGTCGTTGTCATGGCACGGGGGAACGAAATCTATCAAATCATTCTGCGCCAGTGCGGATGCGATAAAATCCGATTCCGCTCCCAAGTCGCCACGCGTTCGGCCAGTCAGCACGATTCGCGGCGGCAGCTGAGCAAGATTCTGTTGCGAGACGTTGGCAAAGAACATCAGACGATGATAGCAGTCGTGATACTCATCGAGAATGGGACCGCCGCCGGTGGCGCGAATCCAGTTCCCTTCCGCCGTTTCCAGCCACAGATTCAACGTGTCGGGGTGGATCGTGCGGACTGGGAAGGCCGACGCCGTCAGGCGAACGGTCGCCAAGACGGTTTGAACGCCGAGTTCACCGCTTGATACCACGATCTGTTCAACCCAAATGTCAGCCGAGTAATTGGGCCGTGTTCGGATTTCAAACACGTCGGTCTGGCGTGTTTCATTTCCCGAATCATCAGTGCCAATGACCGTCACGAAATGAAGTCCCGGGACGGTGATGGGTGTTCCAGGATCGTATCGTAGTCCATTGTGAAGCATGCGCAGGCGCGGTGACGTTCCAGGGAGGTCTGTTGCGGACGCCAGCGAGGTTACCTCCACCGGAGCGACGTAGTATCGCTGGCCGCCGCAGGGGGATTGCAGCGGTTGGGAACTGGCTTGCGTGACGATTGCAACATCGGGCGGGAATTCATCCACCAACTCGACGCGGAACCGCTTGAAATCTTCGCGCGAGGAGGCGTCCACAGCCGCTACTTCAACCCAGACCAGTTGCGGCCCGGCGTATACCGTGCCCGGAGGCGGCGTTTGCGTGGTCGTGACGGCCTCGCTCCAGCCGAGATTCTTGAGTTCGGCGCCAATATCCGGCATCGCCAATGAACCGTTGCGGTCCAGGCCCCATTTCATGTCACGGGGCGGATCGAGCAGCATTTGGCCTTGCGCGCTCGCAGACCAAGAAATCGCCAACACAACTGCTGCCAACGTGATTCGTTTCCATCTCGACATGTTGCATCTCCTGGTGATGACGGTCCATGTGATATAGTGTCACGAAGGTCAAAGGAGTGGACAACAAGATGGCTGAGATTGATACAATTCTCAATCGGATCGCGCGTGGCGATCGAGAGGCACTTCAGAAATTTATTGCCCGTTATGAATCGCGCATCCGCCGCCGTATTCGGGGCAAGTTGGCGGGTTGGGACCGCAGAATCTGCGATACTGACGACATCTTTGTGTCAGCGTGCCGACGTCTGGACATGCTTCTCTTGGCGGAAAAACTGCCGACACAATCTTTGCGTGCTCTCGAACAGTTTGTGATTGGAACCGCGGTGCGGATCACGCAAGAAAAAAACCGACGCAGCTTGCGTGATCGGCGGCTGTCCCATCGTTTGCAAAATCAGTGCCGCAGCAATCGTGACGTGCAGCCATCGATTCCAAGCGACGACATCGCAGACGCGGTATTGCGAGAGATTTCTGTGTCTGAGCGTGAATTGTTGATGATTTGGGTGCACAGCGGCTCGCATGCCCACGCTGCGAATGCGCTCACTCTTGCCATCACCACGTGGCGAAAGCGATGGAATCGTCTACAAAGGAAATTGCATGCACACACGCAATCATCGCTGCATGAACAAGCTGAGTCGTGGAGGAATGTTGTGCCGATTGCCTCCGAGAGGCGGGGGAAATGAAGTTCGGGAAAGTCACTCTTCCAGGTGGGTCGGCCGAGGCGGACCCTCGTAGTTTTTTTGGCTTCCCGAACTTCACATCCCTCGCCGAGTGTTTATCGGCTCACCAACCTGTTCGCTTGAGAAGCGCTCGCGGTTGCCGCGCCGCGGTGCATTGGACCCGATGCCGTAGGCATTGAGCCGCATCATCGCGCAAGGTTTGCTGATTTCACGCCCAAATCCAGGCATTGCGGCGACGCAGAACAATTAATCCGTGCCGGAAAGAATCTGCGTGCTTTCAATCGTCAGGCCCGGGCCGAAGGACAGCAACATCGCGGGCAACTCCAATCCGCAGCGCATGGCTTCCTCAAGCACGAACAAGACTGTTGCGGATGACATGTTGCCGCAGCGGCGCAGGACGGTGCGCGATGCGCGCAAATCATGATCATTCAGCCGAAGCGCGTGCTGAACCGCATCCAGAATCCCCGGCCCTCCCGGATGAACGATGAACGAGCGCGGCCGGGTCGGACAGACGCGACCCACGAATTCGCCAAGGCTTTCGCGCAGCGCCTCAGGCACTTCACGCGCCAAGGTCATGGCGAATCCCGCATCGGTCACGCGCCAGGTCATCCATTCGCGGCCATGCGGCAGCAGCAGGCTGTTGCCTACGGCGAGTTCTCCAATAGCGCTGGATTGCGCCGATCCCACGTTGCGCCCGGCATTCGAAGGCGGCGCGGCTTGCGGTCCGACAACCAACGCCGCCGCCGCGCCGTCGCCAAAAAGAGCCGAGGCGACTTGGTTCTGAACATCATCATCCGCTCGCAAATGAAGCGAGCACAGTTCCACGCACACAACCAGCGCAATCGCTTCGGGATTGGCGGAGCATGCGCCGACAGCGGTTCGCAACCCGCTGATCGCCCCGAAGCACCCCATGAACCCGATCATCGTTCGCCTGACGGATGCGGGCAGGCCCAGCCGCTGCACGAGGGCGATATCCACCCCCGGAGCCGAAAAACCGGTGCAGGAAACGACGATCAGGTCGGTCACGTCATTGGGCGTGATATCCGCTTGCTGAAGCGCTTGCATTGCTGCGGCGGCCGCCAATTCAGGGGCGTGCTCCTCGTAGATGGTCATGCGCTTGGCGGTTGACAGGTGAATCACCTCTTCCATCGGCCGCACGCCGTAGCGCGTTTCGATGCCGGCGCCTGCGGCAATTCGTTCCCAGCGCGTCAACGCCGTTCCCTTCAATTTCCATAACTCTGCCATCCGCCTGACCACCTGCGCCTGCGGTTCACTGGTTTCAGGCAAGGACGTGCCGATGGCGCGAAACATTGGACCAGCCGCGCGGGCCCGCTGCGGAGCAGACACTGGTGCAAGCGGGGGCGATGCGACGGATGCCCTGCTCATGCGTTCACCAACCGCGCGACGACGCGCCGGCTCAATGCAGGAATCGAACGGCCGGCGCGGAACATCCAGTTCGATGAACGTCGCCTCCCCAGGCCGAATGCAATGATTCGGCACATGCATTGACTGCGTCCGATCTCCCGCGACCATGCGCGCGAGTACCGGCGCGCCAGTTGTTCGTTCCAAAGACCAGGCGATGAGTCGGCCAACGTGTCGGCGAGCGTCTCGGCGCTGTGGATCGCCCACGCCATGCCCTCACCGGTGAACGGTTCGATGTATCCCGCCGCGTCTCCGACCAACGCGACAAACCGGTTCGCCGGCGCTTGCGGTCGCCACGGCATTGGCCCGATCGCGGCGAAACGTTCCACAGAGTCCGCTGAGGTTTCGCACAATTTCAGACGGCCCAATCGATCGTGCAATAACGCGGCCGATCGAACAAACGACCAAGGATCGCGTTGCGACCGCGGTGCGGCGGTTGAAATCAACGCGGCAACGTGCAGGCGGTCTTCGCCTTCATCAACCATGCCGAGATACCCCTGTGGTGCGATGAACATCTCAATGGCGCCAGAGCTCGAAGCAACCGCTGACTTTCCTGCGATGTCGAAGGAAAATCCGTACTTGCGTCCCGCCGCGCCGTCGGCCAGCCCCGCGGCCCGTGCGACCGCGCTGCCCACTCCATCCGCGCCGATGATCAGACTTGCCTGAATCTGGAAGCGATGCGATTCGCAGGTGATGTCGATTGTGGAACCATCAATGGAGAACTGCCGAACCTTCGCCGATGCGGGTTGGAATATCTGCGCTCCGGCGAGCGCGGCCGCGTCAATGAGGAATTGGTCCAGCCGATGGCGCGGCACGATCAATCCGGGCGCGGTCGAATCGTCATCCACCAATGGGAAGTCGATGGGCTGGCGTTGCGGCAGGTGCACGCGCAACATGTGGGTCGTGCCCGCCGCCATTGCACGAATTGCATCCAGCAGACCGGCTCGATCGAGGATGCTGAACGCGGCTGGATTGAGGCAGTGGCCGCAGGTTTTGGTTCTGAATCGCTGGCCGCGCTCGATGACCGCGATGCGCCAGCCCATTCGAGCCAGTCGCAACGCGATGAACGCGCCGGCCGGCCCTGCTCCCACAATTGCCGCGTCGAAGCGACTGATCATTCAACCAGCATAGGACAATCCGCCGCGTGATGGCGGCGGATTGCGTGTTCGGTGGAATGCCGATTTGGAACTTACGCTGCGCTTCGCCTGCGCCAGTGCGAAATCACCGCGGCCACGGCCAGCGCGGCCAAGGCCGACGGACCGGGCACAGGGGATACCAGCGCGGGCACGATGTCGCTTCCGCCGTTGGGACCTCGGAACCGCACGATTAGGTCATGGTCAAACGGACCAAGGATGAAACTTTCGCTGGTGAGACTCGACGCGTCACTGGCCAGGACCCTGAACTGGAATGACGCGGTTTCTCCCGAGGCGATGCCCTTGCGCGGATTGCCGCCGCCCTTGAAGTGGCCGCGCAAGCCCGCGCCGGCGTCAAATGCATTGCCGAAGGGCTGACCGTTGCGTCGATTCACGTCTTCGAATTTCGACGGACCGTCGATCAACGTGACTTTCACACCGGGATCATCGCTCTGCACGTTGAACAAAAAACCGGTGATGAATCCGCCGGCGACGGTCGTGTTTTGCAGCGTGATGTTGAGGATGCCCGCGCCGGTCTGTGCGTTAAACGCATAATCGATTTCGCCGGAGAACATCCCCTTGTCGCTCAATCGATTGTCCAGGTCAGCGGTAATGGGAAGCACGTCCGCGTTGGCCGAGCGTGCAAATCCGAGGAACAACGACAGTCCTGCCGCCAGCGCGCACAACGTGCGCGCCGAGGCGCCGATAGTTTTGTTGGCCATCTCGATCTCTCTTCTCTACCAGGAATCGCCTTTCGGCGGCTGGCAAAAGGTCTTACGTCAGGCTCAGCCGACGGGTTGCAGGGAATCACAACTCGTATGACCAGCCGGAATTCCTATTTACGCGGGCCGCACACGGCGTCGGAGCATCACCAGCCCGAGCGCCATCGCCGTGAGCACGGCTGGTCCGGGCAAGGGCGGGCCGACGCCTTCGACTGCGGGCACCTTGTCTGAGCCGCCACCATTGAAGCCGCGAAAGCGCACGAGGAAGTCGTGCTCCTGCGAACCATTCAGGAAGTTCACAGCCCCAAGGTTGACTGCGTCCTGTGCGCTGACATTGAACACGAAGGTGCCCGTCGCGCCGATGCCGATGCCGCTGGCGGGCGATCCACCGCCCTGGAAGTTGCCGCCCAGCGCCGCGCCGGCGTCGAATGATCCTGGGAATGGACTGCCGTTCTGGTTGGGCGCGTTGGTGAACGGATGCGTCGCGCTGTGCAGCGTCGCCGAGGCATTGGCATCACTGGAGTCAACGTTGAAGATGAACCCCGTGATGTAGCCGCCGCCGGCCGGCGCGCTGGTGTTGGTGAGCGTGATGGTCAGCGTCCAGGAGTTCAGCGCGAAACTGAACTGGTAATCGATTGATCCCTCGAACGAGCCCAGTTGACTGGTGCTCGCCGATGAATCGGATTTGATGTTGATCATGTCGGCGTGTGCGCCGGCTGCGGGAGTCATCAGCACGCCAAGGGCAAGCAAGGGCGCGGCGAGACCGCGCCGCCACCACGGATTCTGGATTTTTTGCATGTCGATCTCTCTTCTCTCTAAACGGGCGTCATGCCCCTATTCGCCGGGGCAGGCTCTCTCTACTTCTAGTGTGCCCGCAAAGTCTGCAAGGTCAAGCCCCAAGTGCGGAACTTGCTGCACCTAACCCCATTCGTAGCAAGATGTTAAGATGGAGCAGTGCCGCCGCTGGCTTATAGGTCGCAACCGGCGGAAAGGACGTCGCGCTTGGCTTTGCAAACAGCCCTACGCTGCCGTTGCCCCAGCCTGTTGCGGGGCGGGGTTTGGCTCGGTCGCCCTGGCTGGGGCAGCCTCCAGCCCAGCCGTGGTTGCGTACACACGCTTCAGGCGCGGATTCAACCTGCACATCAACTCGTGCGGAATGGTGCCGGCCATCTTCGCCAGTTTCGGCAGGTGATTGGGAGCCGAAGCATTCGGCGAGATCAGTTCAACCGCCGTTCCCACTCCGACGTCCTGGGCGATGTCTCGGCCGCGCGATATCACGTCGGTCAGGTCAATGGTGATCTGATCCATGTTGATCGCGCCGACGATGGTTGCGTAGCCCAGCGCGCTGTCGCCCGAGTCGGTCATCACCGCCACGCTTGCGCCGTTGGGTTGATCATCGCGCGATCCCAAACCGATGGGGTATCCGTCGGCGTAGCCGACCGGCACAAGGCCGATCACGCTTGTGCGTTTCGCCGTCCAGCGCGAACCGTAGCCGATGGGCGTGCCGGCTTCGATGCGCTTGATCTGGACGATGTGACTCTTCCACGTCACGATGGGTCGAAGTTGCTGGGCCTGCTCGATGATCTCGCCGCCCTGCATCCACTCAAGGCCGTAACCTGCCCACGCCAGGCCGAAACGCACCATCGACTTGTGAAATCGCTTGTGGCGCAACGTCGCAAATGAACTCGCGACGTGAATGCGGCAGTTCTTGGGAATGAGATTGGCGTGCGGGGCAAGCGCCGCGTCAAACCGCTGCAACTGCTCGGCGGTGAATTCTTCATCGCATTCAGCGCTGGCGAAGTGCGTGAAGATGCCCGCGAGTTGCAGCCGCCTGCTCGAAGCGATCCGCTTCAGAATCGCCGGAGCATCCGACACGCTGCATCCGCCGCGGCTCATTCCCGTGTCGATTTCCAGATGCACCGCGATCGTCACGCCATATCGCTCGGTCATGGCGATCAGATCGGAGACGTGGTCCATGTCGTGCACGGTGAGTTGCAGCCGATCAGAGATCAGGCCTCGATAGAGTTCATCCACGCGCGCGATTTCATGAATGGGCATCAGCACCAGCACGCGGCAGCCGACGGCGCTTCGGAACAGTTCCGCAGCCTGGTCGGCGGTGTACACCGCAAGCAGATCGGCGCCGTTGTGCGCCAGGCGCTTGGCGACGCGCGGGGCCCCAAGGCCGTAGGCGTCGGCCTTCACGATGGGGCACAGCCCGCACTCCGGGCCGACAATCGCGCGCAGTACGCGCATATTGTGGTCCAGTTGCGAAAGATTGACTTCAATGACGCTGACGTCGCGCATGCGTGTCGCTGGGGTGAATGGTCCGGACGTGCCTCTGGCTCAAACCGAGCGGCTTGCACCTGCCGCAACGTTCCGCGCCCCGATCAAATCCGAAACCTCATTTGTATCGGCACAATGCCGATCCTACCATGACTGGCCGGATACGACGGATTGTCGATCCCTCTTGCTTCATTTCGGTGCGGGAGATGACTGGCCTTGACGAACTGGACATTGGACGTTCTCACCGCATGAACGAAATTTTCAATACGCAAGTCACCTTTGCGGACCTCGGCCTCTCGCGCCCCCTGCTCGACGCCGTTGAGAAGCACGGCTTCCTTCACCCCACCATTGTCCAGGCGCGGCTGATTCCGCTGGCCCTCACCGGACGAGACATCCTTGGGCAATCCAAGACCGGCACGGGGAAGACCGCAGCCTTCGCGCTGCCCATGCTTGACCTCATCGGCGAGCAGGACCATTTTGCAGGTCTTGTTCTTGTGCCCACGCGCGAACTGGCGATTCAGGTCACCCACGAGTTCCGCGAAATGGGCCGGTTCACCAACGTCAAGACCGTGCCGGTGTACGGCGGGCAGAAGATGAGCGTGCAGATCGCCAAACTTCAGAAGCAGCCCAACATCATCGTGGGCACCCCCGGAAGAGTCATGGACATGCACGGCCGGGGATTGCTGCCCTACGACAAGGTCAAGGTCGCCGTGCTGGACGAAGTGGACCGCATGCTCGACATCGGCTTCCGCGAAGACATCCGCAAAATTCTTGGCACGATGAAGCACCCGCATCAGACGGTTTTCGTCTCGGCGACGATTTCGCCTGAGATCGAGAAACTCGGCCGCC
The DNA here is from genome assembly GCA_946886375.1 of uncultured Phycisphaerales bacterium. Next base: position 7,422 of record CAMPIL010000003.1, on the reverse strand, counting down.
AGTACATGCGCGATCCGGAGCGGCTGCTGGTGGCGGAGTCAAAGAGCCTGACGGTCTCGCAGGTGAAGCAGAAATACTTCGCGATCCAGCCTTGGGACAAGAACCGCCTGCTGGTGCACCTGCTCACGCACGGAGACCCCGCGCTGACGCTGGTGTTCTGCCGCACCAAGCAGACGGTGGACGCACTTGCGGAATACCTCAAGCGGCACGAGATTGACGCCCATGCCATGCACGGCGACATGTACCAGGGCAAGCGAAACCGGGTGATGCAGAAACTCCGCGAAGGCCAGTTGAGCGTGCTGGTCGCCAGCGATCTTGCCGCGCGTGGCCTGGATGTGGACGACATCACGCACGTGATCAACTACGACCTGCCGGAGGACCCGGAGGTGTACGTTCACCGCATCGGCCGCACGGCGAGAGCCGGGCGCGACGGCATTGCGTGGTCGTTCGTCACGCCGGATCAAGGCGACCTGCTCACCGCGATTGAGCAACTGACCAACGTGGAGATTCCGCAGGAGGAGTTCTCTGATTTCCAGCCTGGGCCGGTCCCGCCGGAGATTGAAGCCGCGCGTCAGAGAGCAATCGAACGTGCCGATCGCATTCGAGCCGAGCAAAGCCGGACCGCTCCCCCGCCGCCCGCGCTGATGGGCGATCGCGATCCGAGCAAGTTCCCGGGGGGATTGGTTCCGTCAGCGCGGCCCAGCCGCGGGCTTGGCGGCCGCGTGCGCTCCCGCCGCGGGGGTTAGAAACAGGATCGAGCAGAAAACAAGAATCATAGAGCCGCGATTCCCCGAGCCCATGAATCGCTGTCTGCGTTGGTGATTTCTGCTCTATGCTTTCTGGTTCATGCACACCATCCGCATCCATTCAGAAGTTGAAGACGCGCTGCGCGATGGCGCGCCGGTGGTCGCGCTGGAAAGTGCGGTCATCACCGCAGGCCTGCCGCACGAGCCGTTGCCTGCCGCTTCGATTTTGCGCACGATGGAAGAATCATTCCAGCGATTCACAGGGCTGACCGATTGGGCGTGGGAGGACCCGGTCAATCTTGAACTTGCCTGCGCGATGGAGCGCGCTGTCCGCAACGCCGGCGCGGTTCCCGCAACCATCGCCATCATCGAAGGCGACCTCTGCATCGGCCTGCACGATGATGAACTGGTCATGCTCGCCACCGACAAGTGCGCGGGCAAGGCATCCGTCACCGATCTTGCCTCGATCATGACCGCAGGCGGCACGGCCGGCGTTACGGTGTCCGCCACGTTGGCCGCAATCGCCGTGGTGCATCGCCATTCGTCCAGCGCCAATCCTTCAGTCTTCGCCACCGGCGGCATCGGCGGGGTGCATCGCAACTGGCAGCGCGTTCCCGATGTCTCGGCCGACCTGCGGCAACTGGCGAACACCCGGGCCTGCGTCGTCAGTTCCGGAGCCAAGTCGCTGCTGGACCTGCCCGCGACGCTCGAAACGCTGGAATCACTTGGCGTTCCGGTGGTGGGATATCGCACCGATTGCTTTCCGCAGTTCCAATGCCCAGGCGACGCATCGCTTCCGCTGCGCGCTGGCGTTGATGATGCCCAGCGCGCTGCGCAACTCTGCCGGGCGCATTGGGATTCGCTTCACGTGGCTGGCGGGGTTCTGCTGTGCAATCCCGTGCCGGAGGAATTCGCCATGCGCGCTGATGAACTTGAAGCCGCGGTGCAGCAGGCCGAGTCGGCGGCGTCGGCGAAGCAGATCGCCGGCGCGCAGCGAACGCCGTTTGTCCTTGCCGAAATCGCGCGGCTGACCGATGGCCGATCGCTGGACGCCAACCTGGCGCTGCTGCTGAGCAACGCCCAACTGGCCGGCCAACTGGCGGTGTCGCTTGCAGCCCGGTAGTTGCGCTTTCTGAGGCTTCCGCCGGAACTTTGCGAATCTCCTTGACATCTCACGGTTTGCCTGCTCTACTTATTTCGGATGTGCTGGTTCGAAGGGGCCAACGCCGTCCACTCTCAGGAATGATCTTCAATTCCCTCATCCAGCAGTTGCTGGACCGATAAGCGATTGGGCTATCGGAAGCGCGCGAGACCTGCGGCCACGCCTTGCCGCGATCTGCTTGTGAACGCATCATGACAACACTCAGTGGGATTCTCGAGTTGCCCAATGGCGCCGAGGGTCGAATCAGGCAACTGGACAACGGCCTTGTCGAAGGCCACAGCGATCCATTCGTTCCCATCGAACTTGGCCAGCGCTATCCGCTGCGCCAGGGACAGCGCCTCACCGTGAACGTGGTCGAGCGGCGCCCGCGCCGCCGCCGCGGCAAGAAGCCGCGCCTTGCGCGACCCGTCGTCGAAGAGGTCGTCGCCATCGAAGGCCTTCCCCCCGAGCAATACGCCACGCGCAAGCGGTTTGAAGACCTCACCCCGCTGGACCCCCAGCCGCGCATGAGCCTTGAGTACCCCGGCTGCCCGCCCGCATGCCGGCTCATCGACCTGTTCTGCCCCATCGGTTACGGCACGCGCGGCTTGATCGTCGCCCCGCCCAAGGCAGGCAAAACCGTGCTGCTGCAGAACATCGCCTACGGCATCAAGCGCAATCACCCGGAAGTTGAACTCGTCGCGCTGCTCATCGATGAACGGCCCGAGGAAGTCACAGACTTCAAACGCAACGTCCCGGCACAAGTGCTCGCGTCATCCAACGATCAAGACGTCGATCGCCACATCAGCCTGGGAATCCTCGCCATCGAACGCGCCAAGCGCATGCTCGAGGCCGGCAAGGATGTCGTCGTGCTGCTGGACAGCATCACCCGATTGGGCCGCGCTTTCAACAATTCGAGGCGGTACGGCAGCGGCGGGCGAACCATGTCCGGCGGCCTGGACTCCCGCGCGATGGAAGTTCCCAAGCAACTCTTCGGCGCAGCCCGCAAGGCCGAGGAAGGCGGATCGCTCACCATCATCGCCTCCTGCCTGGTGGACACCGGCTCGCGCGCCGACCAGATCATCTTCGAGGAATTCAAAGGCACGGGAAACATGGAGTTGATCCTCGATCGCTCCATCTCCGAGCAGCGCCTGTTCCCCGCGATCAATCTCGCCGCCTCAGGCACGCGCAAGGAGCACCTGCTGATGACCGAGCAGGAACTCAAGACGGTCACCGCGCTTCGCCGCCGATTGATGACGATGAAGCCGCCGCAGCAGATCGAGCAGTTGCTCGCCGCCCTCAAGCGCGTGCCGACGAACGAGGAATTGGTGAAGGGCTGATCAATCGCCGCAATTTTTCGGCGGCATGACGATCACCTCACTCGCACAGCCCCCAGTCATCGATCACGGCCAGCAGGTCGCTCAGATTCACGCTGCCGTCGGAAACGATGTCCGCCGGACATCCCTGGCACGGTCCCCAATTGTTGATGACCTGCAGCAGATCGTTCACATTCACCGAACCGTCGCCGCCTGCCGGTGCGATGTCGGCCAGGCAATTCGGCGGGCAATTCAAACACGGCTGACATCCGATGAACGTGCCGCCGAGCACACTGCATGAGTAGTTTGATGTGTAGACGCAAGTGTCGGAAGGGGTACAGCACCGCCCAAACGGCGCAAGGAAAAACATGTTGGATACATCGAGAACGGAGTGGGTATTCCCGTCCACGCCTGATCGCCAACCAATCCATCCGATCTTGTACGCAACGCCGTCGCCCGGCGGAAGCGTCAATTGCATCATCAGCACGCGATGATACGGATCGCCGTCGCCGAGATAACCGGCGCGAGCCTGCTCCCCGCTGCCCGCCAGGAATGCGATTTCGGTCGTCGTGAATTCATTGCCAGTGATGAAATCTGAAAAATCGGGCCCGATGATGGATGTCGTGTCGGGCGCCTCGGGAGGCCCGCTGCCTTGCTCGGCAATGCCCACACCGATTGTCGCGAAGGTGTCCCACTGGACAAGGGGGTTCGCATCAATATCCGCCTGCGATGGAGCGAGAACGGCGCTGCTGGGGTTGAAGAAATCGCCAGCAGTGTTCCATCCCCCATTGCACGTCGAGCGAATGATCGTGGTCGCTGGGGCGCCAGGGTTGCCCCAATACATCAATTCGTCATCGGGATGATCAAACCATGCGTACAGCCTGTAAACATTTCTTGGGCCGTCCGGCGTATCGATGGTGTTGTGGAGTACCAACCCGATGCCGCTGAATTCGGCCGCGGCGTTTCCGCTGATGAAAGCCAGCATCGCCGCGCTGCACATCAGGAATCTCGCCATTGCCGATCTCTGTCGTGCGCGCATCTCACTGCTCCACCAACGGATATGGGCCGCTGCAAACTCTATGTTGAATATACCACCAGGTGGATGCGCCAGAGCGGCGGGATTTCTAATATCGATGTTTTTCCCAGCCGCAGAAATCTCCCGGCATACAGAATAAAATGCCGCTTTCCCCCGAAACTCGGGCATTCCAGCAGAAATCATCCGATGATCATGTGCGGTCCGAAACAATCATCAACCGATGCGGCACTGACGCGTGCGCCTGCGGCTCACCTTGGGCCGTTTCCCATCCTTCACTCCACATGAATCAACTCCAGGAACAGGTTTCGCTTCACCGGGCCGCGCAGTGTCTGCTGAACAACAACGTCGGCGACGCGCGGCTGATCTGCGAGGGTATCCTCGCCAAGAACAAGAAGAACGTTCACGCGCTTTCTTTGCTCGGGCAGGCGGAGATGCAATCGGGGGAAATCGATTCTGGCCTCGCGCTGTTTCGCAAGGCCGCGGCGCTGCAGCCCAAATCGCTGGACATTCAACTCAACCTGGCCCAGGCCCTGGCCCGGGCCGGACAATACCGCGAAGCAATCAAGACCTTTCAGAAAGCCCTGCGCACTTCGCCGGGAAATGCCGAAGCCATCCAAGGCATGGCGACGGCCTACGAGCGTTCCGGCGATGATGCCGCCGCCGAGCAACTTCTCAAGCCGATCATCGACGCCGGCCGTGAAGATCCCGCCCTTGCGGTGATTCAGGCCACGCTGGACCTCAAGTTGAAGCGGCCGGAGCGCGCCGTCGCCGTGCTCGCCCGGCACGTTGAAAGCGCGAACGCTCCGCCGCGCTTCTTCTTCACGCTTGGAAAAGCCTACGAACAACTCAAGGATTTCGATCGCGCGTTTGACGCCTACGTCAAGGGCAACCAGGCCGAGCCGCGCCGGTTCGACCTCGAGGCCCAGCGCCAATACACCCTGAGCATGCTGCGCACGTTCTCTGCGGCCAACCTGCGCAAGATGCCCCGCGCCAGGCACGGCTCGCGCCTGCCCGTCATCGTCACCGGGCGGCCGCGCTCCGGCACCACCCTCGTGGGCCGCATCATCGCGGCGCATCCCCAGGCCCACGAAGGCGGCGAACTGAATTACCTCTCCAATCTCACCGTGCGCCTTTCACTGGAAATCGGCTCGACCAGCGTGTTTCCCGAATCCGCGCTCGACATGGATCAGAACGATGTGGACCGCCTGGGCGCCGAATACATCGAGCACCTCAAGCGGCTCGGCCCGCGCGCTGCGCGCCTGGTGGACAAGAACATGGGCAACGTCACGCAGATGGGATTCGTCAACCTGCTGGTGCCCAACGCCGCGGCCATCCTGTGCGATCGCGATCCGATCGACTGCGGCTTTTCCATCTTCGCCGAGCGATTCTCCGCGCAGAACACCTACTCGGCCGATCTGCACAGCATCGGCGTGACGCATCACTTGACCGAACTGCTGCGCCAGCACTGGCTGCGCGTGCTCGACATGCCCACCATGCAGGTCAGGTACGAAGACACCATCGCCGACCAGGACGCCGTCTCGCGCCGCGTCATTGAATTCTGCGGCCTGCCTTGGAATGATCAATGCCTGAAGTATTACGAAAGCAAGGATCAGGCCCGGGGCGTCGCGCCGGCGCAAACGCTCAGTTACGATCAGGTGCGCAAGCCGATCTACACCACCTCCGTCGGCCGGGCCCGCAACTTCGCCCACCGACTTGCACCGCTCTGCGAAGGGCTTGAGCACGGACGGCGATTGGCGATTGAGATCGCTGCCGAACTGCACGTGGACTACGATCCTGGTCCGATGCCCGACCTGGCCTGACCGTATTTGCCCTGATTTGCCCTGCTTTTTACTCCCCCCCCGCGCCGCTCCTCGCATGACGACGTTGAACCAACAGGTCCTCATCCGCCGCGTGCAGCAATGCCTGGCCAGCGCCAATGCGCCGGAAGCCAAGTCGATCTGCGAGCACCTGCTCGCGCAGGACAAGAAGAACCCCGACCTGCTGTTCCTGCTCGCCGAGGCGTGCAACGACCTGGCCCAGTACGACCAGTGCATCGCGCACCTCAGGCGATGCGTGGCGATCAAGCCGCGCTCCGTGCTGTACCTGCTCACGCTGGCCACGCGGCTGATGGGCCGGGGCGATCTCACCGAGGCCGCCTCGCTGTACAAGAAGGCGATGCGCGTCGATCCCAACTGCCTCGACGCCGTGGCCGGCCTCGCCCTCACGCATGAAATGCAGGGCCAGTTCGATGAATCGCGGCAGGTCCTGCAGCCCTTCATCGATGCCGGGCGCGAAAACCCCTGGATGGCGCAGGTCCATGCGACGCTGGAGTTGCGTGCCAAGCGGCCGGACCTCGCCGTCGCCGCGCTGCTCAAACACGCCAAGCCCGACGCCACGCCCGATCTCTTCTTCGACCTTGGCAAGGCCTACGAGAAACTCAAGGAATACGACCGCGCCTTCGAGGCCTACACGCAAGGCAATCTCGCCAGCAGGCAGCCCTACGACCTCCCCAACGTCGTCGAGTACTACAAGCGGCTGATCAAGACCTTTTCACCCGCCGCGATGAAGCGGCTGCCGCGGGCCCGGCACGGCTCGCGCCTGCCGGTGCTTGTCACCTCCCGGCCGCGCTCCGGAACCACCCTCGTCGAGCGGATCATCTGCGCCCATCCCCGCGCCCACGGCGCAGGTGAATTGACCTACATCTCGCACCTCACTTCGCGATTGAACCTCGAGATCGGCAGCACGAAGGTGTACCCCGATTGCGCCGCCGACATCGATCAGAACGACGTCGATCGCCTGGGCCGGGAGTACATCGAGCATCTGGCGGGGCTGGGAGGCAAGGCCGAGCGCATCGTGGACAAGAACATGGCGACGATCTACAACCTGGGGCTGATCAACCTGATCGCGCCGCAGGCCGCCGTGATCTTCTGCACGCGCGATCCGATCGACAATTGCCTCTCGTGCTATTGCGAGGACATTCGCAAGCGGCACGCCTACGCCACCGACCTGCGGCTGCTGGGCGTGACGTATGAACTTCACATGCTGCTTCGCCGTCATTGGCTTGCGACGCTGGACCTGCCCATGCTGCAGGTGCGGTACGAAGACCTCGTCGCCGATCAGGAAGCGATGACGCGAAAGATCATTGAGTTCTGCGGCCTGCCGTGGGACGACCGCTGCCTGCGC
>CAMPIL010000002.1 GCA_946886375.1 uncultured Phycisphaerales bacterium | reverse complement strand
ACCCTGCTGTGGTGGGCGCCGGGCACACGGTTTTTTTCCAGTCCCGAGCGCATCGAAATTGCCGGCGTGCCGCTGGCGCTGCCGCATCAGGACAAGGCCTCGCGCGAGGAATACCTGGCGTACCTGCGCGGAGTGGTTCGGCAGTTTGACCTGACGATTCATTCCTACACCCGCGTGATGGAGATTCATCGCGCTGATGATGAGTTTGAGTTGATCACCCAGCCAAGCGCACACGGCGTGGGTGGGCCCGAGGAAATTGCGACCAGCGCGCGTGCCATGCCGCAAGCGGCGGCCCAGACGCGGTGGCGAGCGCGCAACGTGGTGCTGGCGATCGGCGACATGCACAGGCCCCGCATGCTCGGCGTGCCCGGCGAAGACCTGCCGCACGTGAGCCATTACTTCGGCGAACCGCATTGGTATTTCGGCAGGCGCGTGCTGATTGCCGGGGGGAAGAATTCAGCGGTGGAAGCCGCGCTGCGGTTGCACCGCATCGGCGTGGACCTCGCCATGAGTTACCGCGGCAGCGAATTCGATCCCAAGCGCGTCAAATACTGGTTGCGCCCGGAGTTGGAATGGCTGATCAGCAAGGGCAAGATCGAGTTCCATCCGCGCACCGTCGTCACCCGGATCGAACCGCATCAAGTGGAATTGGCGTCAGTCGACGATCCCAACCAGCGTCAGCGCATCGCAGCGAATTCGGTGCTGCTGCTCACCGGGTATGTGCAGGACTCAAGTCTCTTTGAGCGATTGGGCATTGAACTGGTTGGTGAAGAGCGCGCCCCGAGGTTTGACCTGCACACGATGCAGACCAACGTGCCGGGCGTTTTCGTTGCGGGCACCGCGGCGGGCGGGAGCCAGCGAAGAGCCCGGCTGTTCATCGAGAACAGTCACGTTCACGTGCAGCGAATTGTCCGGACCATCGCCGGCGTCGATGTGCCTTGGCCCACGGGCGAGCGCGACTTCGGCGCGCTGGAGCAATGACTCAATCGAAGTTTGGAAGCCACGGTCAAGCGCTTCTGCGAGTACGATGGGCTTCCGTCGATGCTGCGTTACGCCCTTACCATTTTCCTCGGCGCGTTTCTTCTGTTCCTGGTCCAGCCTCTGATCGGCAAGTACATCCTGCCGTGGTTCGGCGGCGGGCCGGGCGTGTGGACCGCGTGCCTTTTGTTCTTTCAAACCGCGCTCTTGGCGGGGTACGCCTATGCGCATCTCATCAGCACGCGAATTCCCGCGCGGGCGCAGGCGATCGTGCACGTTGCAGTCGTGGTGATTTGCCTGGGATTTCTTCCGATTATTCCCCATGATTCATGGAAGCCGCAAGGCGAGACGGACCCGACGTGGCGGATTCTGTGGCTGCTGATTGCTTTGATCGGATTGCCATATGGCGTGCTGGCGGCAACTTCGCCTTTGATGCAGGCATGGTTCAGCCGCGCGTATCCAAAACGCTCGCCCTACAGGCTTTTCGCGCTGTCAAACGCCGGCTCGATGCTGGCGTTGTTGCTGTATCCAGCCGTGTTCGAGCCGCTGGCGACGCGCAATGTGCAGGCATGGATATGGTCCGCCGGCTTCGCGATCTTCGCATGCGCAGTCGGGCTGTGCGCAGTGGCGGCGTGGCGCGGATCGCGTGCCGATGCCGCCGACCACTCAATCAAGTCAAAGGACGCAAAGGCCTCGCGCGGCAATGTGCCGGCATTGCCGCGATTGGACGTTGCAATCTGGATCCTGTTTCCCGCGTGCGCTTCAGTGCTGCTGCTGGCGATCACCACGAGATTGAGCGAAGAGATCGCGCCTTTGCCTTTGTTGTGGGTCCTGCCGCTGGCGGTGTATCTGCTGTCATTCATCATCACGTTCGAGTGGCCGGGCGCCTATCACCGCGGGTTTGCTGTGCCGTTGCTGCTGTTTTGCTTTGGATTGATGGTGGCGCTGGTCGCCACGCAGCGGGAGGGAATGATTCTCTGGCAGATCGCCGGAAGCCTCGCGGTGCTCCTTGTGTGCTGCGTGGTCTGCCACGGCGAGGCGTACCGGCTGCGGCCGGAACCCGCGCGGCTGACGGCGTTCTATCTGGCCATCGCCTTTGGCGGCAGCGCGGGCGGCGCATTCGTCGTGTTGCTCGCCCCGCGCTTGTTCAATTTCAATCTTGAGTTCTACCTGGCCTTGGCCGCGACGTTCGTTCTGCTCATGACGTGCCTGTGGCGAGACCCGCAATCCATTTTCTTCCGCGGGGCGCGTCGCATCGGCTGGCTGGCGATGACTGCGATGGTCATGGCCGCGATGTACGGCATGCAGCAGTTGCACCTGGACGCCCACAGCGACACGCTTTCGCGAACGCGCAACTTCTTCGGCGTGCTGAGTCTGAGAGAATTGCAGAATCCCGCTTCCGAACAGGTCGTGTACGGTCTCTATCACGGTCGCATCATTCACGGCGCTCAGATCATGGCCGAGCGGGCGAGGCAGAACCCAACGACGTATTTCGGTCCCGAGAGCGGATTGGGCCTGGTCATGGGCGCGTTTCGCGCCGAGCAGCCGCGGCGAGTCGGAGTAGTCGGGCTGGGCGTCGGCACGATCGCTTCGTACGCCAGGCGTGGCGATCTGTTTCGCTTTTACGAGATCAATCCGGCGGTCGTCGACTTTGCATCGCACCCGTTCACATTTTTGAACGATGCGCGGAACCGGGGCGCCGACGTTCAGATTGCTGTGGGCGATGGCCGATTGTCGCTCGAGCGCGAGCCGCCGCAGCAATTCGATGTGCTTGTGCTGGATGCTTTCAGCGGCGACACCGTGCCGATTCACCTGCTCACCGCGCAGGCGTTCGATGTGTATCGCCGCCACCTGGCTGAGGGCGGAGTCATCCTGGTCCACGTATCGAACATGCACATTGAGTTGCATTTGCCTCTCATGCGCATGGCGCAGTATTTGGATTGGAGCGGCCGATTGATCGTGAATGAAGATCACGATGCGACGTGGGTGTACGGTTCGATGTGGGTCATGCTCACCAGCAACGAGGAATTGCTGGAAGCCCCGGCGATCAAGCGAACCGCGCTGCGGCCACGCGCTGAGATCAGCCGTTTTGACCTCTGGACGGATGAGCATGCGAATCTGCTGGAAATCTTAAAGTAACTGATGGCGAGAATTCGTCGCCGAGAAATCCACAAAATCGTACAATGGCGGCTCACTTCCGCCTTGCGATGCTGCGCTACGCCCTTACCATTTTCCTCGGCGCGTTTCTGTTGTTCCTGGTCCAGCCTCTGATCGGCAAGTACATCCTGCCGTGGTTCGGCGGCGGGCCGGGCGTGTGGACCGCGTGCCTTTTGTTCTTTCAGACTGCGCTGCTGGCGGGGTACGCCTATGCGCATCTGGTCGCGATGCGACTGCCTGCGAAAACCCAAGCATGGGTGCACATAGGCGTGCTGCTCGCGGCATTTTTCTGCCTGCCGATTGTTCCAGCCGACGCATGGCAGCCCGTCGCGCAGGGCAACCCGGTCCTGCAAATCATCATCCTCCTGTCATACTCCGTCGGCGTTCCATTTGTGGCGCTGGCGGCGACGGGCCCGCTGCTGCAGTCATGGTTCAGCCGCACGCATCCCGGCGTGTCGCCGTATCGCATGTATGCGGTGTCCAATGTCGGGTCATTGCTGGCGCTGGTGTGCTATCCGTTTGTGATGGAGCCGGCATTTTCGCGCCGCATCCAGGCGATGATCTGGTCCGGCGGGTTCATTGCATTCATGGCGATGTGCGGGTGGTGCGCGATTCAATCGCGAAGCGCGCCCGTCAATGCAGCGACCGATGATGACGTTGAGCCAGAACGCGAGCGCAGCCGCCGCTTCGATGTCCTCTTGTGGCTGGCGCTGCCCGCGTGCGTCTCGGTCATGCTCTTGGCGGTGACCAGCCAACTCAGCGAGGAAGTCGCGCCCATTCCGTTCCTGTGGGTGTTGACGCTGGGCATTTACTTGCTGACGTTCATCATCAGTTTCGAATGGCCGAAGGCGTACCATCGCGGCGTCCTTGGCGCAGCAGCGCTTTTTTCGCCTTGGCTTGTGTGGCTGATGCTGTTGAACGAATCAATTGCACTGGGGTGGCAGATGGCCGTGTACCTGATCGTGCTGTTTGCCTGCGGCATGGTGTGCCACGGCGAGTTGTACCGGCTTCGCCCGCGGGTCTCGCGCCTCACGGGGTATTACCTGTGCATCGCCGCAGGCGGCGCGATGGGCGGGGCGTTCGTCGCCATTGCCGGCCCAATCATCTTTACGCGCAACATCGAGTTCTATCTCGCCATCTACGCGGCGATCGCACTCCTGCTGGCGTGCCAGTTCCTCGATCCTGCATCGATCTTCCATCGTGGCGCGCGGCGGCTGGGATGGCTGGGCATCATCGGAATCGCGCTCGCCGCCGGCATGCTGCTGCGCACGCAGATCTCACACCTTGACCGCGATGTCATCGTGGGTTCGCGCAATTTCTACGGCAGCCTCAGCCTGCGCATGCACCAGGGCGATCGAATTGACGTGCAGTATCGCAAACTCGATCACGGCCGCATTACGCACGGCGCGCAGCACTATCACGAGCGTGCGCTCGAAATCCGCCGCCTTCCCACGATGTACTACGGCGCAAACACCGGAGTGGGCATCGCGTTGCGCGGCTTTCCCAAAATCGTCGGCCGCCGTGTCGGCGTCGTCGGCCTGGGCGTGGGCACGCTTGCGACATTTGCGAATCCCGGCGACGTCTACCGCTTCTACGAAATCAATCCCGACGTGCACCGATACGCGGAAGAGTATTTCAGTTTTCTTGCTGACGCCCGCGCTCGCGGGGTGACAATTGAAACGGTGATTGAAGACGCGCGAATGGCCCTGGATCGGGAATCCGCCCAGCAATTCGACGTCCTCGTGCTCGACGCATTCAGCGGCGACGCCATTCCTGTTCACCTGCTCACAACGGAAAGTTTCGTTATCTACAAGAAGCACCTGGCTGACAGCGGCGCGATCGCGGTGCACGTGTCCAATCGTTATCTCGATCTGCGACCGATCGTTCATCGACTGGGTGAGGCGGCGGGCTTCTCGACGGTGTTCATCGACACGCCGCCGGACACGAATGCCATGATCGCCGAGGCGATGTGGGTGGTGCTGACGCGCAATCAGGCGGTGCTGAACCTGCCGGAGATTCGCAGAGCGGGCGTCCGGCCGCCCTCACCCTCCGATGCGCCGTTGTGGACCGACGATCATCACAGTCTGTTCAGCGCACTGCGATAATGTGAATCCGCATAGCAAGGCCACGGCGGGCGCGCCTACCATCGCCTTCGCACGAGCCCCATCGCCGGCCTGATTGAGACCACCATGAGCACGGAAACCACCAAGATCATTTATTCCATGATCGGGGTCAGCAAGACCTACGAGAAGAAGACGGTCCTCAAGAACATCTACCTGGGCTATTACTACGGCGCGAAGATCGGCGTGCTGGGTCTCAACGGTTCGGGCAAGAGTTCGCTGCTGCGCATTCTCGCCGGCGTCGACAAGGATTTTGACGGCAAAGTCGCTGCGCAGTCGGGCTACACCATTGGCCATCTCGAGCAGGAGCCGCTGATCGACGAGACGCGCACCGTGATGGAAGTCGTCCGCGAAGGCGTACGCCACGTCGATGCGCTGCTCCAGGAGTTTGATTCCGTCAGCGAGAAACTCGGCGAGCCGATGGACGCCGACGAAATGGAGAAACTCCTCAATCGCCAGGGCGAAATTCAGGAGCAACTCGATCGGCTCAACGCGTGGGATCTGGATTCGCAACTGGAGATGGCGATGGACGCCTTGCGCTGCCCGCCGCCGGAAACGCCGTGCAACGTGCTATCCGGTGGTGAGAAACGCCGTGTCGCGCTGTGCCGGCTGCTGCTCTCCAAGCCCGACATTCTTCTTCTGGATGAGCCGACCAATCACCTTGATGCAGAAAGCGTCGGCTGGCTGGAGCAGCACCTCAAGCGCTTTGAGGGAACCATCATCGCCGTCACGCACGACCGCTACTTCCTGGACAACGTGGCTGGCTGGATTCTGGAACTTGATCGCGGCGAAGGAATCCCGTGGAAGGGGAACTACACTTCGTGGCTGGATCAGAAGCAGACGCGCTTGAAGGTCGAGGAGAAGCAGGAATCCAATCGCCAGAAGGCGCTGGCGCGCGAGTTGGAATGGATCCGCCGGTCGCCACAGGCCCGGCAATCCAAGAGCCAGGCGCGCATCAAGGCCTACGAATCGATGATCAGCGCCGATGCAAAGGAGAAAGCCCGCGACATTGAAATCTTCATCCCGCCGGGCCCGCACCTGGGCAACCTGGTCATCGAGGCGAAGAACGTCAGCAAGAGTTACGGCGACCGATTGCTGATGGAGAACGTCAACTTCTCGCTCCCCCCGGGCGGGATCATCGGCATCATCGGTCCAAACGGCGCGGGCAAGACCACGCTGTTTCGCATGATCACAGGATCAGAGAAGCCCGATGTCGGAACATTTCGCGTCGGCGAGACTGTGAAACTCGCCTACGTCACGCAAGGCCGCGATGACTTGCCCAACGACAAGAACGTCTGGCATGCCATCAGCGACGGCGATGAGGAACTTGACCTGGGCGGGGCCAAGGTCAATTCGCGCGCCTTCGTTTCGCGCTTCGGCTTCATCGGACCCGATCAGCAGCGCACCGTCGGCACGCTTTCCGGCGGCGAGCGCAACCGCGTGCACCTGGCCCGGCTGCTCAAGTCCGGCGCGAACGTCATCCTGCTCGACGAACCGACCAACGACCTCGACGTGAACACCATGCGCGCGCTCGAAGAGGCCATGGAGAATTTCGCAGGCTGCGCCGTCATCATTTCACACGATCGTTGGTTTCTCGATCGCGTCGCCACGCACATACTGTCCTTTGAGGGCGATTCCCAGGTTGTCTGGCACAACGGCAATTATTCTTCGTATGAGGAAGCCCGCCGCAGGCGGCGAGGCATTGAGGCCGACCAGCCGCACCGCATTCGCTATCGCAAGTTGACGCGCGTGTGAGCGAGCGCGTCCAACTTCGACCGAGACGATCGCCTACGATCGTCCATGCGCGAAATCGTCAACGGCATCTCCATGCACGTGCGCGTTCTGGGGCCGGCGGATGGGCTGCCGTTGCTGTTGATCCATGGTTTTCCGCTTACTGGCGAGATCTGGTCGCCGGTGGCCTCGCTGCTTGAAGACCAATTCCGTCTCATCATTCCCGATCTGCGCGGCTTCGGCCAAAGCGAACTTGCCGAGCAACACGAACCAGGCGTCGTGCCGGCCATGAGCATTGCGCAGTACGCCGATGACTTGTTCGTGATGCTGGAGGAGATTGGCGAGCAACGCCCCATGGTGGTGGTGGGGTTGTCAATGGGCGGTTACATCGCGATGGAGTTTCACCGGCGCTTCACCAGCGCGGTGCGCGCGCTGGCGCTGGTTGATACCCGCGCCGAGCCCGACACGCCGGAGCGCGCCCAGGAACGCCTGGCCGCCGCCGAACGAGTGCGCATCGAAGGCAGCGGCGTCATTGCCAACAGCATCGTGGACAAACTTTTTGCGCCCGGCGCTCCCAGCGTTCTGCGCGAACAGTGGCACCGGATCATGATGCAGTTGCGGCCCGAGGCGATCGCCGCTGCGCTGCTGGCCATGGCGGCGCGCGGCGGGTACATGGACATGCTGCACACGATTCTCTGCCCAACGCTGATCATCGTTGGCGAACAGGACATCATCACGCCGCCGGCCGATGCGCAAACGCTCAAGCGCGGCATTCTGATTTCAGAAGTTGAGGTGATCCCGGAAGCCGGACACCTGACGCCCATCGAGCAGCCGGAGCGGTTGAGCGCGACGATCACGCGGTTTCTGAACCAGCACGTGATTTCCCATGCGCCGATCGCCTCATCGGCGTCAGCGAGAGTCTGAATTCAGCCGCACCGTGCGCTCGTAGTTCAACCACGCCTGTTCCAGCACATCCACGTCGCCGAAGGCCTGTTCGAACAGGCGCAAATGCTTCGCGGCGGACATGCGGCCGCCGTCCTGCCGCCGCATCAGCGAGAGGTAATCGCGCAACTGCTCCTTGCGTTCGCGCGACATCCAGGTCACCAGCGCGTAACTCTGCTGGTACACCACGCGGGTGATGCGCGGCTGGTCGGCCGAGACTTGCGTGAGCACGGCGAGGTCGCGCAGCGGGATCAACTGATCGCGGCGAAGCAGCGACTGGAAGGCATCGCGCCGCGGGGCGAAGTCCACGTCGGGCCCAAAGGGCAAGGAAGGCGTCGCGGTCTCAAACGCCGTCGCCAGCCCTTCGCAGATCCACAACGGGTATTGCACGTCCGGCGTCATCACGCGCGTGTGGAACATGAGTTGATGGATCGTTTCATGCACGCACTTTGCGGCCGAATCGCACGGCACATCAAGCAGTTGATGATTGTGCGCGGCGTGCGGCTCTGGCTCGTTCTGGCCTTCCAGCCCGCGCGTGTCGAAGCCAAGCACGGGCTTGCTTGGCGCGGCAGGCTGCTTCTGCGTGCGTGCTGCGCCTGCTTCGACTTTCCGCTGCGGCGCGCGCTCCGGCTCAACGCTGAACACCACGCGATCGTTCTTCGGCGAGTAGTAGCCCGTAAAACTGATGTTGCTCATGCCATCGTTCGATTTGGCGAACGCGAGGTACTCCTCGCGCTTTTCAAAAAGGATGCACACCAGCTTGTGCTGAAGCGGCCCGGGCTTCAGATCGCACTCATTGGCAAAACGCTCGAACTCGTCGTAGGCGCGCTCGGCCCAGCCCGCGCTCTGACTCGTCAACACATCCGTTGCATCGGAAAACAGAACAAAACGCTGCGTCTGGTGCATGGCGAACCGATCCGACAGACGCGCTCGCGCCGCGCGAGCAGCGGGCGATTCCGCGGCGAGCCCGGAACCCATCACCTGAGTCTTGGGCGGCGCAGCCGAGGCTGACTTCGGCGTCGGCCCGCCCTGGGCGCCGCCGAGGCAAGCAAACAACCCGCAAGCCACAACCACGGTGAACCGCAAGCGCGAGGGGAAGATGCTGCGCAACAATGTCGCTCGTGGCATTTCGCGGCTCCACCATGGCATCGCGGGACGTGGACCGTCGCGGGTCAGTTCGCGTGCGTAGGAAAACTAACCTAATGATTCGGGATTCCAATCCCCGCAGGTGCGATTTTTCACAAAAATTTCACAGGTGGAGTGCGCGAACGGCCATCAGCCGGGCTCATGCAACGCCATGCCGGGTGATTTCTTTCAGATGTGCTTTTCGAATCGCACGGCATAGACCGGCGGGAGATTGACTGACACCGACTGCCACGAGTCGCCACCGTCTTCAGTAACCCACAGCGAGCCGGTGGTGGAGCCGAACGCCAGCCGATCGCCTGTGTCATCCACATCCAGCGCGTGACGGAACACCAGGTCGTAGGCGTGCTTCTGCGGGAGGCCCTTGGTGAGCGTCTTGAATTTCCGGCCGCCATCGCGTGTGCGGGTGACAACGACACGGCCCTGCGCGGGAATTCGCTTTTCATCTTTGATCGCCGGCACGAACCATGCGGTGTCCGGATCATTCGGGTGCACCGCCACCGCGAAGCCGAAGACGGAAGGCTTTACGTCCTTGATCTCGGTCCACGATTTCGCGCCGTCGCTGGATTTGAAGATCCCGTTATGGTGTTGCACCCACATCACATCAGGATCGGCCGGGCACTGAGCGATGATGTGCGGGTCTTGAACATTGATGTCGTAGGCGCGTTCGGGCGGCATGAATTCCGCGCGCATGCCCTTGCCGCCGGTGTTCCAGGTCTTGCCGCCGTCGCGGGTGATCCACGCGCCGCCGCACGAGATACCGAGGATAACGTGGTTGGCATCGCGTGGATCGACGCAGATGGAATGAATGCCCGGGTAGTCTGCGCCGCCGCCGAACCATTCCTCACGCAACGGATTGTCCCACAGCGGACGATTGAGATGCCAGGTTTCGCCCAGATCATCGGAGCGGAACAGTCCGCCGGGAAGGGTGCCGCACCAGATCGTTCCCGGCTGATTCGCACCGCCGGGGCTGAGCGCCCAAACGAGTTTCAGTTTCCACTCGCAGGGCTGCCCTTCGGCGGGCATCATTTTCGGCTTGTAGTCGGCGGGTTGTTCCGGATACACAGGCGTGGCGATGGGTTCCCATTTCTTGCCGCCATCGTGTGAACGGTGCATCTTCACGCCGAAGTGACCGTGATTGAGAGCGGCGTAGAGCGTGCCGTTGGATTTGGCCTTGCCTCGCTTTGAAGTTCCATTTTGCGGGCGCGGATCGTGCATGACCAATGTGCAATTGTCGCCCAGGAAACTAGCGTTCGTGATCGTCCACCCGCTGCGTTTGCGCTCAACAGTGAACAGTCCTTTGCGGGTTGCGACGTGCAGACGATTGCTCATGATTGACTCACTTCTTGTTGTTATGCGGAGATTGACTCTGAACGATCGGCTGGCGCCTTCACCCGCCGGAGAGGGCCTGCATCACGTCCACTGTGGCGTTGGCCGGCACGTCATCGCTCAATTGGGTGCGGTCCAGCGCCGGTTTGCCGTTGATGAACACCGCCATGTGCTGGCGCAGCGCGCCCTGATCGTCCAGAACGTATCCGCGCGCCGCTTCGTTGCCTTGGAAGTAATGATTGAGCACATCGCGAAGCGATTTCCCCGAAGCCTCGCTCGATGGGCACTTGACGTGCCGTTGAATGTTCTGCGTGAATCGAACCCGTGGCATGGCCCAGACTTCCTTTCACAACCCCAATCAGCATAACACTGGATGCGAGTGATTCCCTCAACCGGCGATCAATCAGCGGAGAACTCATTGAGAACCGTCAAAAGCGGCTTGGCCGCGGCGGTGGCGGTGTACATGGTGGTGGGTGGGAATGACTCAATCACCGCACGCCGGAGGAGGCCTGCAGCAACCAATTGCTTCAACGACAGCGTCAGGGCGCGTGATGTGATTGCGGGCAGCGCGGCTTTCAATTCGCTAAAACGCGCCAGGTCTTTGCCGACGGCATAAAGCGCCGGCATGGACCATTTCTTCAGGATAATTTCAGTCCAGCCCAGCGCATGTGCCTCCTGAAGCAGGCGGCGACAGGCCGGAGCGACTTCGTAGCCGCTTTCCGCAAGCAGGTATTCCGGCCGCATCGCGTGCCCGTAACCCGGGTTGCGCATCACGTAATCCTGCGCGATCAGGTATTTCAGCGTCGCATGGAGCGAATCGTGGCTCAGCCCCAACCGCTGCGCCAGTGTGATGAACTTGATGCCACCGGGATGCGTATCGCCCCGAAGCATTTCCGACAGAATTGGCGCTGACCAGCGTCGATGAAAGATCAGGGCCAGTCGTTGGATCGCGCCGCGAATGCGTTTTGGATCGCCGGCGGCGGGGCGAGGACGGCCGCGGCGACCTGACGGCGGGGAAGCACGCCGCCGAAGGCCGGCCGCGGCGCCCAGTTGAATCAGCGGCTCAGGGGACATGGTGCATTGACACAAAAGTATTCTTAGTATAAAAAGAGAAACATCTCTCGTCAACCCCCTCGTTTTTCAAGGAGTTCGCACAATGACCAAGCCCGCATCATCCGCCCCATCCGTTTCTGCCTCGCCCGTTGGTTATGATGGCGGCTTGACCTGTTCAATTCAGGTCAACGACATCAGGCAGTCCATCAAGTTCTATCAGGATTTGTTGGGATTCAAGTTGCTGTACCACATTGAAGACATGGGCTGGTGCGAACTGGCCACGGAAGTGGCGCGCGTGCACGTCGGCCTGTCTCAGGTTGAAAACCCACCCAAACTCAGCGGCACGAAACTGACCTTCGGCGTCAGGGACATCGACGCGGCCCGCAGGCTTCTGGAATCGAAGAAGGTCCGCTTTGACGGTCCGACAGTGGAGATCCCCGGCATGGTGAAACTCGCCACGTTTTTCGATCCCAGCGGAAACGCGCTCATGTTCTATCAGAGCCTTTCCGACGCCATGCCCGGCTGACCGTGCGTTGCCCGGCTTGCCCGACTTCTCACCGCGCACTGGACGCAGCCGAATTTCCATGATTTCGATTGGTTTTCCGCTCGCCCGGCAGCGCATTTGGGCGCATGTTGAAGGTGAATGCATCGCGTGCTCTTGCGCGTGGCGGAGGCCTTCATCATGCGTCCTTTTACTCTCACTTCGTTCCTGCGCGCCTCAATTGTGCCGGCGGTCATGGCCGCATGCGCAGGCGGTTGCCAATGCGCGCCTGAGTATCGCACGGAAATTGACTCACCTTCATCTTCGGCGCTTGTGATGCCGAGTTTCGAAATGACAGCGATGTCTGATGATCGTGAGGATGAGTGGCGCGGCGGATTTGATCAATGGTTTGCGATGCGCAACGATGATGCGCTCGGCTCGCCTCCAGTGCAGAATGCGGCCGAGGTTCAGTGGCTTGAGATTCGACAGCGCGATTTCCTGCGCACGATCAACGGTCGGCCGCGCGAGTTTTCCACAACGTACACCACCACAATCCGCCGCGGTTTTTCCAATTAGGGCGAGTGCCTAGTTTGCCCAGATTTACGGGGCTCTGGCGCGATTGGCACATCCGTCGGGGCGCGGAATTGACGCTAACTGCTTGTCATTGTCGGACTTGCCGCTTGACGTAGGGCGGGGTTCTGAACATACTGGACGCGGCCTTGGCGTCGTGGGCTGTATGGATGCACTCCACACGCCAACTGGTTTGCCACTTGAGGGGATCGTGGCCATGGCTGCACCAGCAAACAGTGACTCTGAAGTCTTCAGCCCGAAGGGGGGCTGAGCAACATGAGAACGACCACGAAGAAAGATCTCATTGACCGCATTTCCGATCAGACCGGGCAGCGGCGCACCGCGGTCAAGCGCACCGTCCAATGCTTCCTGCACAACGTCATCACTGAATTGCGGGCCGGGAACCGGCTTGAATTCCGCGACTTTGGCGTGTTTGAAATCCGGGAGCGCGCCCCGCGCCTGGCGCAGAATCCCAAGACGCTGGAACGCGTGCCGGTTCCCGCCAAGCGCACCGTCAAATTCAAGGTCGGCCGGCTCATGAAAGAGGCGCTGGAGAGCGAAGGCGAAATCACCTTCTCCATGGCCGGCGAAGACGACGAGGAATAGTCGCGCTCGCGCCTGTGGAACAATTGAACCACCGCACCGCGCGGTCGCGGCGTCAGAATCCGTTCACGTTTTCATATTCGATGTCCAGGGCCTCGTGGTATCCTGTCGGTTGCTTGCAGGAATCTGTCACGTTGGGAGATTTGCTCACGGATGGGCACGACCGCCAATAAGCCAAGGTCCTCTTCGTCGTTCGGCGCGGCCGGTGCGCGGGCATCGCAGCCCAACGGCAACGGCGCAGCGCGCGACTGGCGCCACCTGGCCACGCTGTTTGAATCGCTGCCCCCGCACGCCATCGAAGCGGAAATGAGCCTGCTCGGCTCGATCCTGATCGACCCGCAAGTGCTGGGCGATGTGATCTTCATCGTTAAGAAAGGCGAAGACTTCTTCAAGCCCGCCAACGGCGCGATCTTCGACGCCATGGTGGAGTTGTATGACAAGCACTCGTCGCTGGACATCGTGCAGTTGAATCAACTGCTCGTGGACCGCAACGCCTTGGATGCGGTGGGCGGGCTCTCGTACCTCGTGCAATTGGCCGAGGCCGTGCCCAGCGCGGCCAATGCTGCACACTACGCGCGGCTGGTGCGCGAAAAGGCCATGGTGCGCCAACTCATCGGCGCGGCTGGCGACATCCTGTACGAAGCCTATCACAGTTCCGATGAATCGCAGTTGATTCTCGACCGGGCCGAGTCGCTGATCTTCAACATCGCCCAGCAGACCGAGACGGCCAGCGCCGAATCCCTGCATGAACTCATCAAGCAGACGATGGAGCGCATCGAGGCGAACCTCGGCAACGAACTGACGGGCATCCCTTCGGGCTTCCGCGAACTGGATGTGATGACCACGGGGCTGCAGGCCGGCGAAATGGTGATCATCGCGGCACGGCCTTCGATGGGGAAGACCGCACTGGCCTTGAACATGGCGGAAAACATGGCGATGCGCGGTCATGCGGTCGGCGTCTTCAGCCTGGAAATGGGAAAACAGCAACTGGTGCAGCGATTGCTGTGCGCGCGATCGGGAATCGATTCGCAGCGGCTTCGCCGCAACATGCTCAAGGACCAGGAGTTTCGCGCCTTGATGGCCGCGTGCGATGAGTTGCAGCAGGCGCCGATTTACATCGATGACACGCCCGGACTTTCGCTGCTGCAGCTGCGCACCAAGGCGCGGCGGCTGGCGGCCAAGCACGGGATCAAGGCGCTCCTCATCGATTACCTGCAGTTGATGTCCGCCGGTGGGAGAGTGGAGTCGCGTCAGATTGAAGTCAGCGAGATCAGCCGCGGCGTGAAGGCGCTGGCCCGCGAACTCCATGTGCCGGTGATCTGCCTGAGCCAGTTGAATCGCGCTGCCGAATCGCGCGAAGGCCACCGGCCGCGCATGAGCGATCTGCGCGAATCGGGTTCCATCGAGCAGGACGCCGACGTCGTCGCGCTGCTGCACCGCGAGGACTACTACTACAAGGATGATCCGGAATGGGTTGAAAACAACCCGGAATTGCTTGGAGTGGCGGAACTGATCCTGACCAAGCAGCGCAACGGCCCGACCGGAACGATCAAGTTGAGCTGGATCGCGCAGTCCACGCGGTTCCGCGATTACGCTTCGGCCACACCCCCGGGCGGCTGGCATGAGCCAAAGGTCGCTCCAGCAGAATCCGCTCGCCCACGCGGGACTGCGGCCCCTTCGGCAGCCGGCAAACCGCCTGCTCCCTTCCGCGATGGTGGCGGCCCCGACCGCGCCGACACCGGCGATGATCTGGACGGCATTCCGTATTGATTGATCGTCACCGCCTTCGTCGGCCTTACGAGCAATCCGTGAGGTTCCGGCCGCAATCAACACGCAGCCGGCGGCGTTGAACCTCTGCTGGATTGTCAGCCGGCTATCGCCTTGCCATGCGGGAAATTACACTTCAACTTGGGCAAACCCCGATTGGGTTTCGTACAGGCGAAGGAAATCGGCGGCCCCGACTGCACTCGGGCCGTCCGCAAGAGGCCTTTCCCCTGAAGACCCAACGCCGCACATCTCCAGTTCCGAGCATGACGCCGCCACACACGCCGACCCCGGACGATTCGCCGCAGCCGGCGTCGGAACGCGCCACGCTCCAGGCCATGCTCAAGCGAGCGGCCTGTGGCGATGAACTGGCTTGGAAGCAGTTGATCGATGCCTACAGCACGCGCGTATACGGGCTGATCCGGGCCCAATGCGGCAACTCAGACTTGGCTGAGGAAATCACCCAGTCCACCTTCTGCACGATCGTGGTGAAGATCGCCGGCTATACCGAACTGGGCAAGTTCGAGCAGTGGCTGTTCCGGATCGCGATGAATCGGCTGCGCGATGAAATGCGGCGGCGCAAACGCCAGGCCCGGCCGGTGGAGGATGAAACCCTTACCGCGCTGGCGGGCGCAGCCCAGCAGGGGCCGGCCGATGGCGATGGCCCCAACGACCCCGAACAGGTCCTCGCCCTGCGCAGGGCCGTGGCCCGATTATCGGATGCCGATCAACAGATCATCCACCTGCGGCACTACGGCGGACTCAGTTTCAAGCAGATTGCTGAGATTCTGGAACAGCCGCTGGGCACGGTTCTGGCGCGTCAGCACCGGGCACTGAAGAAACTGCATGAATTACTGGGAGAGCCGAATGATTGACCGCCAAATGGACGCAATGAACGGCCGCCTTCCAGCGTTAGGCTTGAGGACACCACGCCCATGAACTCACACCGTTCACATCAAAGGCCCATCGTTGTTGAGCCGTTGCCCGGCGAAGTGCCGGCGTCGCTGCGAAAACTCGATGCGCTTCTGAACGCAGACGTCCAGCGTCTGAATGTTCCGTCTGGGATGGCGGGGCGGATTTTCCAGGCTTCCGCGCCCATGCTTCCGGGGCTTCCGGGGCAGCCAATTCCGTTCACCAAGCCAACCCAGCCGATGCGCGTGGCGCTGCACCAGACGGTCTGGGCGCGACTGGCACTGGCGGCATCGGTCGCAGTCGCATGCTGCGTTGCCGCTTGGATCCTGCACCGTCCAGCGCGCATCGTCTCAGTCGCGGTGGTGAACGACGGCAACGGCACGGCCCTGGCCTCGGCGTTTGAAGCCGAGCATCACGCCAGCGCAAAATACGAAGCGACCCTGACGTACCTGTTTGAAACGCAGGACGTCACTCCTGAGGAACTCAAGGGCGAACTGGCGATGCTGGTGTCGCGCTTCTGAATGCCATGACATTGCGATTCATCCAATCTCTCTGCCTTGTTGCAGCATTGGCAGCATTGGTAGCACTGGCAGTTGCGTTCGTGCAGCGGCGTGGCGACTTCAACGTCGCTGCGGCTCCAACGCAACAGGCCTGCAGCGGCGACATGCTGCTTTCGGTGCTGGCGGCTGCGCAAGTGCAGGCCCAGACCCCGCCCGGTGCAAACGCGCAGTCGCAGAATGACGATGGCGATGGAATGCCGGCGCGAGGCGACAGGGAGCCGTGGTCGCAGGAAATGATCGTCCGCTGCCTTGATGTCGCGCACGACATCGACCCCGATCTCGCCAGCCAACTGGCGCAGAAGCGTCAGAAGAACCCCGATGAATTTGAAAGCACCGTGCAGCGTGGCCAAGTCGGCCGGCGGCTGCAGTCGATGGTGCAGTTGAAGGTGCGCGATCCGGACCTGTATCGCCTGAAGATCAGCGAGATGACGCAGACGCTCCAGATCAACCGCGTTGCGGCGAAGTTGCAGCAGGCGATGCAGAGCAGCGACCTCCGCGAGGCCGAGGCGCTGAAGAACCAACTCCGCCAGTTGCTTCAGATTCAACTGGCCATGTCGCTGAAGTCGCGGGCCGAGTATCTCTGCCGCATTGAGGAGCAGGTGCAGCGGTTGCGCGAGGAAATCGATCACGACGCGGCCAATTTCCGCACAATTGTGGAGGCTCGCATTCAGCAGGTGCTCCAGCAGCCGCATCAGACCGACGCCGCCGCGGTGATTCCCGCCGCAGGCCGTCCCGCGCGGCCGCACCCGCCGCGCTAAGCCGTCGGTGCGGGCATCAGGCGACGATTTTTCGTTACCATTTTGCCTTGATGAGCCGCGCCGCCAATGAGATTGTGCCAGCCCGGGGCGGAGTTTCACGGCCTTCGGCGATGAGCGTCCTGGGCGGCATCGTGCTTGCGTTCATGGCGATTGCATGCGTGGGCAGCCTGCCGTACACGCTGGGACGCGCCGCGCCTTCGCGCGATCTCGCGCAATCCGATGCAGGCTCGCTTCGAACGCCGCGGCGATACGAGGCGGCATATCCGGACCAGGCGATGCTACCGCCGTTCTGGAGTTGGCACGCGCCGGACGAACGGGCGCATCGCCAAGCCCTCGCCGCGCAGAAGCACACGGAGCCGCGACCATTGCTGGGAACCGACCGACTTGGCCGCAGCGTGTTCATCCGCTGCCTGGCCGGGGGCGGAATCAGTTTGTCGATTGGCCTGGCTGCAGGGGCGATTGCGGTGTTCATCGGCACGGCTTACGGAACCATCGCAGGGGCGTGCGGCGGGCGCATTGATGCGCTGATGATGCGCATCGTGGACATTCTGTACGGTCTGCCATACATCCTGCTCGTGGTGTTGCTGGCAGTGGCCGCCAACGGACTGGCCGAATCCGCATCTGGTGGCGTTTCCGCGGCGGGTTGGAAGTCGGTCTTCGCAATCATCGACCGCGATGTGCTGAACGTGCTCACACTGCTGGTCGCCATTGGCGGAGTCAGTTGGCTGACGATGGCGCGCGTGATTCGCGGACAGGTGCTCAGCCTCAAGCAGCAGCCATTCATGGAAGCCTGCCGCGCCATGGGTGTGCCCGTGCGGCGGCAGTTCTTTCGTCATCTGCTGCCGAATCTGCTGGGACCGATCATCGTGTACGCGACGCTGACGGTTCCCACGGCAATTCTCTCTGAATCGTTTCTCAGTTTCCTGGGCATCGGCGTGCAGGAGCCGTTGCCGAGTTGGGGAAATCTTGCGGCGGCGGGCCTGGGTGAACTGAACACCGTGCGCACTCGGTGGTGGATGCTGCTCTGGCCTTGCCTGTTCGTGGGTTTGACGCTGCTGTCGTTGAACTTCCTCGGGGAAGGATTGCGAGAGCGGTTTGATCCCAAGCGAGTGCGCTAGCCTCTCGCATCGCGCCCGTGCAACTTCAGTCGTCGCAAAAATGAAAAAGGCCCGGGAGAGGGCAAACCTCTCACCGAGCCCTTCCGGGGGGCAGGGGGAAACGATGCCAGACACTGTACTTCCCTCCACCAGGTTGTCAAGGGCCCACAATATCGAAAAATCGCCGCTGGCGCGTGTGCTATCGCGATTGCGAAGCCTCGCCTCAGGCGCGGGACAGGGAGCGCCAGAGGCGACCGGAGGCGAATGTATCATCCATTTCACGTGACTCGTGTTGCAGCACATTTTGAGCCATCGAGCGCGGTCGCCGAATCGGCGCTGCTGCGCGTGGATAACCTGGCGGTGTCGTATCCCGGCCGCAACGGCGACGCTTCGCCGCGTCATTTTGCGGTCAACGGCGTGTCGCTGCGCGTGTATCCGAGGCAGACCGTCGCCGTCGTTGGGGAATCCGGTTGCGGCAAGAGCATGACCGCGCTGAGCATCATGCGGCTGATCCCGCAGGTGGGGTACATCGATCGCGGCGAAATCTTTCTGCATGATCGCGACCTGCTGAAACTTACCCCGCGGCAGATGCGAGCGGTGCGCGGCCGCGAAATCGCCATGATCTTTCAGGAGCCGATGACCTCGCTGAACCCGGTTTTTACGGTCGGCGAACAGATCATCGAAGCGGTGACCACGCATCAGGATATTTCTCGTTCCGATGCGGCCGCGCTGGCGGTGAACGCAATGCACGAGGTGGGCATTCCCAACCCCTCGGCCCGGCTGCGAGATTATCCGCATCAATTTTCCGGCGGCATGCGCCAGCGCGTCATGATCGCGATGGCTCTGGCGTGCCAGCCGAAACTTCTGCTCGCGGATGAGCCGACGACGGCTCTGGATGTGACGATCCAAGCCCAGGTGCTGGCGTTGTTGCGGCGACTGCAGCACGAGCGAAGCATGGGCATGCTTTTGATCACCCACGATTTGGGCGTGGTGGCGAATCATGCGGACGTGGTGTGCGTGATGTACGCCGGGCGCGTCGTGGAGTACGCGAGCGTGTTCGAGTTGTTTCAGCGGCCGCTGCATCCGTACACGCGCGGCTTGCTTCGCTGCAAGCCCGGATTGCGCGAGCGGCGGCAGCGATTGGAAACCGTTGCGGAGTTGGTGAATGACCCGCGCGAATTCCAGATGCTTCCGGGCGCTGAACGCGATGTGATCCCGTGGTGGCCGCACCACGCCTATTCCGGTGTGTCGCCGCTGCGCCGGCGCGGCGCCGATGAATGCGCGCTGCGCGAAGCAATGCCCGGGCACTGGGTGTCGTGCTGGTGCACAGACTACGTGGCGGCGAATCCCAGCCGCACGCCGGATCTCGATGAGCGCCGCTCGTGACTGCATCGCCGATTTTTATTGGCGCGGCTCGCTCAGCAGCTTGCCGATGACTTCAAGGCTCTTGATGTGGCTGAAGACAATCACCAGGCTCGCGGTGATGGGCACCGCCAGCACCATTCCGCCCACGCCCCAGACCCAGCCCCACAGCGCGATCGAGACGATGACCACCAGCGGCGAGATTCGCAATGAACGTCCCTGAAGCCGCGGCTCCAGGAAGTTGCCCACGACCAAATCGGTTCCCGAAATGCATCCCAGCGTCAACAGCGCCCACCGCCAATCGTATTGAATCCACGCCGTCGCCACCGGAAAGACATAACTGAGAATCGAGCCGATGTTTGGAATGAAGTTGAACAGAAACGTGATCACGCCCCAGACCAGGGCCAGCGTGATGTCCAGCAACATGCACCAGCCGAAGACCAGCACGCCCGACAGCACGCTGATGAACACGCGCACCATGAGATATCGCTGCAGGCGATGAATGATCGTCCGTGCGGTTTCCCGAACAACCTCAGCGGTCTGTGGAGAGAACACCTGTTGCACCTTGGTGCGCCATTGATCCATCTCCAACAGCAGGAAAACAAAGAAGATCAGGAGCAACCCGATCAGGCCCACCGCGTCCCACACGGATGCAACTCCTGCAGTCACCCAGTCCAGCGCCGGGCGCAGCACGTTGGCGTCTTGAAGAACCCGTTCATCGATGGTCAGCCCCAGGCCTTGGGCCCATTGCCGCAACGCGTCGAGTTGCTGTTGGAGTTTGCCGGAGATCGGCGGACCTTGCTGAAGCAGTTGCGAGATGGAGAACCAAATGATCGCGCCGGCGGCGATAAGGCCCGAAGCGAGCATCATCAGCAGCAGCGCGACGCTCAGCCACAGCGGCAAGCGCCGCTGAAGGCGCCGCTGCAACGGCCAGACCAGCACCGCGAGAAAAACCGCAAACACCAGAGGCATCGTCACGTACCAACTGGCGCGCAGCGCGGCCAGGACCAGGATCACCGCAATGATCGCCAGCAGCGTGCGCGTGGTGCGTCCCGGTGTCTGCGCCATGCGCCAAGCCTAGAGCGTTTCGCTGGTCCAATGCATTGGCAAATCAGTTGGATTGTCGGGGCTTACGCCGGTGAAATCGGAGGGGGAGCGTCGGCGGGCGCGTGCCGGTGGTTGTTCTGCACAACTGAATAGGCGACGTGCGAGACGGCGCTATTGATGCGCTTGAGGTGCGTGAGCAGGTCCAGGTGAATCGCGCTGGTTTCATGCGCCTGCGGGACCCCCGCGTTCAGCCGCGCGAAATGCCGATCGCGAAGTTCCTGCTCGTATTCGCCCAGCCTCTCCTTCTTGCGGATCAACAGCTCGGCCAGCGAGCGGTCGCGGGTGGTGAACACCGCATCGGCGATGGCCAGGTTCTCCAGCACCTTGGCGTAGAAGTCATCCAGTTCGCGCTCGCCCTGCGCGGTGAAGCGCGCTTTCAGGCGAATCTTCTTCAGCACCAGTTCGCACAAGTTCTTGTCCACAATGTCGCCGACGGTCTCCACTTCGGTGAGATACTGCAACTGGCGCATCTCTTCATCGGCGGATTTGGGATCGAGGTCCTCGCGGGCCAGCTTGGTCAGAAAGCGCTTGATCTCGCGATCGAGCAGGTCAACGCGGTCATCGCGGCTGCTGACCTCGCGGGCCAGCCGCTCATCGTTGGTCTTGAGCGCGGTCCAGATATCCTGAAGCATGGAGCAGACGATCTCGCTCATGTGCATGATTTCGCGCATCGACTGGCCAATCGCCAGGGCCATGCTGTCCACGCGTCCCTGGTTGATGAACTTGGGGCCGAACGGCCGGTGGTTCGTGCGCGGCTCGGGAACCAGGCGCACCATCAGCGCGTGAATCGGACCAAGGAACGGCAGACCGATCGCCGCCTGCGCGATATTGAATCCCGTGTGCAGCAGCGCGACCTTGCCCGAAAGCGGTATTTGAAGTTCAGACATCCACTGAATCAGCCACGGCATTGTTCCCAGCCCGATCCCAGCAACGATGATCTTCAGAACGAAGTTCGCCACGCCCAGCCGGCGCGATTCAATTTGCTTCCAACCCACGATCAACGTGGTGAGCGCCAGCCCCACGTTCGCGCCGATGACCACGGGAATCGCCAGGCGCAGGTCGGTGACGCCAGCCGCGCCCAGCCCGATCACCACGCTGATTGTCGCTGTCGCCGATTGCAGCGTCGTCGCCATGATCATGGAGAGGAACGCAAGCCATCCGGGGTAGCCCTCAGCGATGGCGATGATCCTTCCCATATCGCTGTCTGGCCCCAAGTCGCCGGCGAGCACAGCAGTCTTGATGACAACCATCGCCAGGAAGAAGAATCCCAGCGCGAGAAGGATCTGCCCGATGCCGCGCGAAGTGCCTGAGCCTGCATAATGAAACAGGACAAAGCCGACGAGGATGAGAATCGGGGCATATTCATCCACGTGCAGCGCGACCAGTTGCACGAGGATCGTCAGGCCGATGTTCGCGCCGAGCATCACGGCGAGCATCTGGCGGGCCGACATGTGGCCGACCTGCACGGTTTGCACCGCGAGCACGGAGATAGTGGTGCTTGAAGGCGCCAGGATGCCGATGACGATGCCCGAGAGAAACGACAGGCCCCGCCGCGATCCAAGATTGCGCAGCCACACGCCCAGCCGCGCACCGAACAGGCGATCCAGCCCCTTGCGCAGATATCGCACGCCGAAGAGCAGCAATGCCACGCCGCCTGCGATTTTGAGAAGGATCAACATCGCGAATCATTCATCGGGAACTCATTCGGCCACGATAAGGATTATTGCCTCTCACCAGCCGCGTGAGGCTGCGATAGACCAGCAATCCACCCTCGCAGCCGCATTATTGGGACTCGTTCTCAGAGTCGGAATTCCCGGAAGGTTGTGATGCGGTTGGCTGAGATTGGACCGCGATTGCAGCCTGCTGCGCCGCTGCGGCAGCCTGTTGTTGGCGAACGGCCGATTGCGCCCGGTACCCTGAGACCATCGACAATACGGATCCGAACCCTCCGCACATCAACGGCAATGCGATCAACGCAGCACCCGTCCAGGCCATCAGCCGCCGGCGCGGGCCTCGCGGCGGAAGTATGCCTGCGGTCGCAAACGCCGAACCGCATTCGGGGCATCGATCAGTCTTGCCAATGGACGCCGACAGGTTGTACTTGCACTGCCCGCAGGCCGGATACCCCAGCCCGCCACGGCGCGAGTTGATGAGCATCGCGACGCCCAGCACGATGGGAACCAGCACGAGCATGGCCAGCAGAAGCATGCCCAGCATCGATGCAGCAGCCATGAATCAATCCTCATCCAGTGATTCGGATTCAATGCTTGCAGTTTCGCCCGCCAGTTTCTTCTGGGCGTATTTCCTGATCCAGTTTTCGAACGTCTTGCCTGAGGCGGTGTCCTTGCCGGTGAATTTGAGCGATGCGATGTCGGACATCGCAATGGCGATGCGCTGATCGGAATCCCTGGGGATCAACCGAACGACAAGTTCCCGGCGCGGCTCGGCTGCGTGACGGTCGAAGACGTAGCCCTCGACCGGCTGCGGATCGGATTTGCGGATGATCATGACGTCGCCGCGATAATTGAACGCAAGTTCGATCGCTTCGCGCAGTGCATCGGGATCGTTTGCGCTCACCTCATGGCCCTGCAGGTTTTCCGACTGGAGCGTGGATGGCGTGGCTTTGGCGGGCTTGGCGGTCATGCGGAAATTCCACTGCTTTGCGCGATGTTCAAGCGTTCAATTCCCGCCCGCTTTCGGTGTCCACGATCCGCCACTCAAACGTCTTGGCCAACCGCATGATCACCAGCCACGCGATCTCATCCTCGATGATAGTCAGCAGAATCTGGCTGACGGGGTCCTGACCCGGCGGCAGTTCCAGCCGAATGCCCGGACCGTACAGCACATCGTCTTCGCCGGCTGTTTCGGGCGCCGTGTTGAATCGCGCCAACTCGCGCACCAGTTGCGAGCGCTTGCCCAACGGAGCCAGACCGTTGCTCGTGGCGGATTTCTTCGACATGATGACGAACTGGCTGGGCACGGCAAGACTTTACAACAAACGCCCCAAGGCCGATACGCCCGGGCGGGAACCGTTGGTGATGGAAAATTCAATTCGCGTCGTCGTGATCGTCTTCGACGTCATCATCCAGATCGTCATCAATCACATCATTCGGCAACGGCGCGATCACGGCCTGCGGCCGCGGGGGCTGGAACGGCTTGCCCTCCAGCAGTCGCACCACGGTATCCACCAGCCGCTGCAGCGGCACCGGCTTGGTCATGTAGGCGTGCACGCCAAGATTGTGCGCGTACGCCTGGTGACGCTTGCCCTGGTTGGCAGTCACCATCACCACGATGGGCGGGTCGGGCTGCTCCATGATTTTTTCCAGCACAAGAAAACCCGACCGCTTGGGCAGCATCATGTCGAGCACCACCGCATCGGGTTGGCCCGCGTGCCAGGCGCTCACAGCGGTATTGCCGTCGGTGACTTTGGTGGTCGCCGCACCCTCTGCGCGCATCGCGAGATCGATGCTCGAGAGAATGTCCTCGTCATCATCGACGATCAGAACGGAGCGGCCTTGGAGGCGAGGAGAGTGCATGGATTGACGATTCACCAGTGCCATGAGGCGGCAAGCCTAGGGAAACGATATCAGTTTGCACGAGGAATTCCATTGGGAAGTCCTCATTCGCGGTACTCCACGATGCGATTCAACTCCTCCTGCGTCATCCACGGCAGTTGTTCGAGTTTTTCGATCAACCGCCCGGGCATGGGCTGGCCTTCGCGTTCGTGTCTGGGACGGCTTTTCCAGCGGCGGTGCAGCCACAGATACTGCTCGGGCGCCTCGCGAACCATCTGCTCGATCGCGCGGTTGAACCGCGCGGTGATGTAGAACAAGGGGTCCGGCTGATCCACCCAATCCCCCGGCTTGATCACATCCGAGGAGTACATTTTGTACTCGAACGCCTGGCCCAGCCGCTTGGCGTGGCCAGCGATGATTGGCACGTTGTGGCGCATCGCCAGCAGGCCGATGGATTTGTAACTTGACGCCAGCCGGCCGAAGAACGGCACGAACAGTCCCTGCTCGCCTGCGTTCTGGTCGGCGATGAACGCCACGCGTCCGCCATCGTTCAGTGTCTCCTGCAGAATCGGCGTCGCGCCCCACTTGGTGATGATCCTCATGCCGCGCGATTCGCGGATGTCCAGAAGCCAGCGGTTGATCAATGGATTATCGAGCGGCCGGGCCAGCGCGACCAGCGGATATCCGATCGCCGCCATCGCGATGCCGAGCATCTCCCAGTTGCCGCAGTGTCCGGTGACGAAGATCGCCGGTTCATGCCGCACCAGCATGTGCATGAGATCGTGGATGTCGCCCAGGCGGATGTAGCGGGTCCACGTGCTGGGCGAAACCAGGCGCGGAGCCATCAGGGATTCCACCATGAACAACTGAAACATGTGCTGCATGGACCGCAGGGCGGTGTCGTGCACGCGCTCGATCGGCCAGTCGGGAAAACTCAGCGCGATGTTGCGCTCGGCCCGCTCGCGACGCCGGCGATTGAGTTTGTAGAACATCGTGCCCACCGTGCTGGCGGTGGACAGGTTCGTCTCAGGGTCAAAGCACTGGATGAGCCCTGCGACCCCGCGCAAGGCGAGATACTGCGACCAGTTCACGATGGCGGATTGATTGGCGGCCACGGTTTGACGAGAGCGAGTGCACGATGGACAGCCGGGCGATGCACGCCCGCGCCGCGCGCTGCGATCGCGCGCAGGCCAATCCTAAGCCCCGCTCCCCGGCCGCACAATCGCCAACGCGCCGCTCAGCGCTCGGTGTAACCAATCAGGATGAAGAACCGATTGGCATTCAGCACCGGAATCTGCGCCTCACGCGCCTGGCGGAACACCAGGTTGTAGCGCTCGTTCGCCTCGTTGCGCTTCACCCAATCGTTGATGAGCACCGGCGAGGCGTCGCTGGGAAGCGGCGGGGGCTTGGGCGGCTCAACGCCCAGCACCAGAAAGTCCAAGTCGCCCGGCAGGTCGTCGCCGGTGACCACCGTGCCGCCCCAGTCCAGCACCAGGCTGCGGAGATACTCCGCTTCGGTCTCGGTGGGCTTGGCATCGCCATCAATTTCAAACTTGCCGTGAATGAGGAACTTGAAGCGATAGGTCGGGTCATAGACGGCGTTGGCGATGACGTCGCCGCGGATGATCGGATTGCCTGTCTGCGAGCGGGTGATCTTGCAGATGGAAGTGGTGTCGTTGACCTTGAGAACTTCCAGGCTGGCCTTGCCGCGCGGCAGTTCGCCGGTCTGCGGATTCACCACAATCTGCGATTCCTGGCCGTACACCTCAAACGTCATGCCGCGAACCACGCGGTCCTTCTGCCCGCGATCGACGTACACCTGATCGCTGGTGCCGGGCACGTCGATCACGTGGCCGTCCACGAGCATGGCGGGGTTGCGGGACTTGAGGCGGGCATCGTTGCGGGCCCGTTCAAACTCGGTGATCTTGCCCTTGAGCACCACCAGTTCCCGACTCAGGTTGTCGGTTTCATTTTCCAGTTCGTGAATGCGCCCTTCATAGCGCGAACGCAGCGTGTCCTTGGCGCGATTGAGTTCATCCACCGCGGCCTGCATCTGCGTGCGGTTCTCTTCCGCCGCGTCGCGATAACTGGCGATGCGGCCTTCCACCGCGTCCATTTCCTGCTGATGCGATTCGCTGGCCTGCTTGATCTGGGCTTCCTTCTCAGCCAT
This sequence comes from uncultured Phycisphaerales bacterium, assembly GCA_946886375.1. The sequence goes on along the minus strand of CAMPIL010000002.1, from coordinate 9,875 downwards.
TTGCTGGGTCAGCGTCTTGACCTGGTTGTTCATGCCCTCCAATTCAGACTGCCGGGCATTCAGATCGCTGTTCATCGCCTGCATGCGGGCGCGGACGGTGTCGTTGTCCTTGAAGTTGAATCGCTTGAATTCAGTCTTCATGCTGTCCAGCGTCATGGTGGGATCGCCGCCGACGAAACTCATGAGGTCTTCGTAGCGGGTGTTGAGGAACTGAGCGACGGACTGGCGGCGGTCCTTGGCGGCGGCTTCAAATCCCTTGAAGGTGTCGCCGCTGCGCTCCTGGCTGCGCACGTAGGTGGCCAGCGCGGCCTCGGCGGTGGCCTTGGCTTCCATTTCCTTGGTCTTGCCGGCGTAGAACACGATCGCCAGCACCAGCAGAAATACGGTGGTCAGGACGAACACCACCAGCGAAACGATCACGCCGGTACCGGCTCCAGAACGAACGGCCATGAGGAAGTCTCCGAGCGATGTGAACCAACTGCGGCCATGTCAGGCCAGAACCGCCAGTTTCGCCGGATTTGCACGAACCGTCAAGCATCCGGCGGAAAGCGGTCCAAGGCTGTACGCAGGGGGCGCGGAGCGGGTTGCGGACGGCCGACGGTCACGCGCCGGCCTCAGGCCTTCGTCGCCCGCACAACCTCGGTAATCGTGGTTTCGCCCTGCCGTACCTTGGCAAATCCCGCTGAGCGCAGCAGGGCCAGGTCGCCCGCATCCACCGCCGCCTGCGCGATTCGGCCGGCGTTCACTCGGGCCAGCACCATCTCGCGCAGCGGCTCGGTGACGGTGAGCAATTCGTAGATGCCCAGCCGCCCGCGATATCCGGTGTTGCGACACTCCCGGCAACCGGCCCCGCGAAACAGCGCTTGCACCGCGCCGAAATCCAGCGGCAGTTCGCTGGGCTCGGGCAAATACGAGTCCGTGCAGTCCGGACAGATTCGTCGCACCAGTCGCTGTGCCATGACGCCTTCAACGGAACTGGCGACAAGAAATGGCTCCACGCCCATATCAAGCAACCGCGTCATCGCGCCGGCCGCGTCGTTGGTGTGAAGCGTTGAGAACACCAGGTGGCCGGTCAATGACGCCTGCACCGCCGCCTCTGCGGTTTCCAGATCGCGAATCTCGCCGATCATGATGATGTCCGGATCGTGGCGCAGAATCGACCGCAGGCCGGTCGCGAATGTCAAGCCCACTTCCGGGTGAACCTGGATCTGGTTCACGCCTTCAACGTGGTATTCAACAGGGTCTTCAACCGTGATCGCCTTGATTTCATCGTTGACGATGCGTTGAAGCGATGCGTAGAGCGTGGTGGATTTTCCCGAACCGGTCGGCCCGGTCACCAGCACGATGCCGTGGGGACGGTTGATGAGATCATCCCACCGCCGCAGCAGCGCTGCATCCATCCCAAGTTGCTCAAGGTTGAGCATGATGGTGTGCTTGTTGAGGATGCGCAGCACCACGCCTTCGCCAAAAAGCATCGGGATAACCGACACGCGCAGGTCGTATTCCTGCCCCTTGTGGCGCAGCGTGATGCGGCCATCCTGCGGCTTGCGCTTCTCGGCGATGTTGAGATTCGCCATGATCTTCAGGCGGCTGATGATCGCGTTGCGAAAGCGATTGACGGTGGGGGGCACGCCCGCGTGGGCGAGGATGCCGTCGATGCGGTAGCGGATGTGCAGCGTGTCTTCGTAGGGTTCGATGTGCACATCGGTGGCGCGTTCGCGAATGGCCTCCAGCATCAGGTCGTTCACGAGTTTGATGACGCTGGCTTCCTGGGCCTGTTCGATTTCGTTGCGGTCGCCGGCCGCCGCGGCGAGATCGACGGTTCCCGGCGCGGCTTCATCGCCGGTGAGTTCATCCAGCGTGTCGCCCGCCACGCCATAGTGCGCCCGGATGAATTTGCGCAGGTCGCGCTCATCGGCCAGCGCAAGATCAATGGATAAACCGGTCAACAGGCGAAGTTCATCGAACGCGGTGAGATCGAAGGGATCGCAGGTCGCGATGCGCAGGGTTCCGTTGCGCTGCTCGATGGGAACGCACCGCTGCTTGAAGACGAGTTTCGCAGGCAGTTTGCGCAGCACGTCTTCCTTCACCTCGATCGTGTTCAGATCGACGATGGGCATGGCGAACTGCTCGCCAATGGCCTCCAGCACGTGCGCGGGATTCACCAGCCCCAGACGGATGAGCGTCTGGTCCAGACGCTCGCCGCTGCGGCGCTGCTCGGCGACGGCCGCGTGGAGTTGATCGGCGGTGATCAATCCGCGTTGAACAAGTATGGTTCCAATGCCCACGAGTTCATTGTAATGGCGGCGCGGAAAGTTCCTTGCGGAAAAACTCGATTTCCGCTGCGATTGCGCTATCGCGCGGCTTCAGGTGACGCTTGGCCCGTGCCGATATCACTGCTAGGCTACCAACGATTGCGATGACGGCTGCCTTCGGCGGTTGCTCGCATCACGCCCAAACTCGTCGAGGTTCCGGAAAGGTCCGCCATGTCCACGCCAGCCGAAATTGCCGCCGCCGCATCGAAACCTCCCCGCGCTGCGGAACCGATGTACACCAATGCGCAACTCGCTGCGATTGAGCATCAGTACACCGCGCCCAACTACGAGCCGCTGCCGGCGGTGCTCGCCAGCGGCAAAGGCGTGTGGGTGCACGATGTGGAGGGCAAGAAGTACCTCGACATGCTCGCGGGGTACTCGGCGCTTTCCTTCGGCCACCAGCATCCGCGCATCATGGATGCGTTCTTCAAGCAGGCGCGACGCCTGACGCTGGTCTCGCGCGCGTTTGAGAATGATCAAGTCGGATTGTTCGCCAAGGAACTGGCCGAATTCACCGGATATGAGCAGGTGCTTCCCATGAACACCGGCGCGGAAGCGGTGGAAACAGCGATCAAAACCGCGCGCAAGTGGGGTTATCTCAAGAAAGGCATTCCGCAGGACAAAGCCGAAATCATCGCCTGCACCGGCAATTTCCACGGCCGCACCGTCGCGGTCATCAGCATGTCCGCCGTGCCACAGTACAAGGACCATTTCGGCCCGCTGACGCCCGGCTTCAAGTTGATTCCATTCGGCGATGCCGAGGCGCTCGCCAAAGCCATCACGCCCAACACTGCTGCGTTCATCGTCGAGCCGATTCAAGGCGAAGGCGGCATCAACATCCCGCCGGATGGGTACTTGTGCAAGTGCCGGGAAATCTGCACGAGAAACAACGTGCTGTTCATCGCGGATGAAGTTCAGACCGGTTTCGCTCGCACTGGAGAAATGTTCGGATGGGAACATGGCGGGCCGGGCGACAGCGCCAAACCCGACATGCTCTGCCTGGGCAAGGCCCTGGGCGGTGGAGTGTTCCCGGTTTCTGCCGTCGTCAGCAGCAAAGCGATTTTCGACGTCTTCCAGGCAGGCGATCACGGTTCAACCTTTGGCGGCAACCCGCTGGGTGCGGCAGTCGGTCGCGAGGCGCTGCGCGTAATGAAGGACGAGGGCCTCACCGAAAAATCCGTGCACATGGGCCAGTGGCTGCGCACGCGATTGCAGGAGGTGACAGCGAAAGGCGGCAAGGTCAAGGAAGTCCGCGGCCGGGGACTGCTCAACGGCGTTGAACTGAAAAAGGAAGCCGGTGAAGCGTATGGCTATGTGAAGCAACTGCTCAAGGAAGGCGTGTTGTGCAAGGACACCGCCAAGCAGGTGATTCGCATCACGCCGCCGCTGGTGATTACCAAGGACGAATGCGAGTGGGGGCTGGAGCGTATCGCGCGCGTGCTGGGCTGAGACAAGCGACGCAGCGAGCAAGCCTTCACGCACGCGCCGTAAGGGTGAAACGCTCACCGTAGCGGGGGGCTAAGAGCCGCAACAAGGCGCGGCACTGAATTGCACGTGCGCTCATATCGTGTTTTTAAAATAACACGATAACTGACGAGTCCCGGTTAGCGCGGAATTTGGCGGTGCGCGGCCAACGTCAGTTGACGCTCTGAAAGATTTGCACAGTGCGAAGCGGCAGTGCGGCAGCTCGGCAGTGGGGCGACACGGCGGCGGCGATGCGGCGAAACGCATGCAATGCGCGCAATCCGCTCGCGTCTACGTCGTGCTTACAAAAACACGATAGCACCGTGCGGCGCTACTTCAGTGCGATTGAGGCAATGCAATAGTGCAGCGCTGCGGTGCGACGGCGCAGTGATGCTAAAGATGAAGCGGTGCAATGCGACGGCGCGAATGGTGCGCCGCGGCGGCTGCGTCGCCAAGTGGCGAGCCGTTTCGCTCGCCGACGTAGTCGATCTCAGCGGCCGTGTCGCGCGCGTGTTTTCGCGGCCTTGCGTGCCGCGGCACGCCGTCGGGCTGGGCCCTTGGTGCGGGAGGCCTGCCGGGCTGCGGCCGATCGCTCGCTGGAGGAGCGTCGGCGTGCGGCTTGTTTGGCTTGGCGTGAAATCTCGCTGGGCGAAGCCGATGACCTGCGTTCGCGCTTCATCACGCCGGAGATCGCACGCGACCGCCGCCGAGATGAACGGCGCGGCTTCCGCTGCCCTTGACCGGTCTCATACGCGGTTTCCGCGCTTCGCCGGGTGCGTTCGGATGTGCGGCCTTTTTTCGGCGGAGGAAGTTTGACGCCCGACCGACGGGCCTTGGACAATCCAATCGCAATGATCTGCTCGGGCGAACGAGCCCCGTGCTTGCCTTCGCGAACGTGGTGAAACTCTTCGCGCACGAATTCGCCGGCCTGCGTCGAAGGTGATTTGCCCTGCCGCTTGTCGCGGCGAGCGCGTTTGATCGTGCTTCTTTCTGGCATGATTCGTTCTCCGGTGAAAGTTGAAATCGCCCGACGCCTGCGCATGACCATAACGGGCCACTGCATCAGCACCGATTCGCCATTCGCCCTAATTGTTCATGGAACTGCGGCAATGAATTCATGACGCCGGCCGTTGGACTCGCATCATGCCCGCTGGATACGACTGGGTGTTCTGGACGGTCGGCGGATTGCTGGGCGCGCTTGCGCTGTGGCTGTTGTATTGGTCGCTCCTTCATGACCGTTCGCGCGGCCGACGGCGATGCCCAAAGTGCTGGTACGACATGAGCGGCACGCCCGGCAGTCTGACGCGCAGCGAATGTGGTCGCGTCGTCAAGCGCGAACGGAAGTTGTTGAAGACGAGAGGGCGGTGGAGGTGGGCTTTATGTGCAATCGGATGTTTGACTGCGGCGTGTGGAGCACTGTCGTTTCGGATGCTCGGCGATCAGTGGGTCACTTTGGTCCCGACCGCCTATCTCATTGCGCGCATGCCAACGCTTCCGCAGAGCAATCCCCAACTGTATTCAGAATTGGAAAGTCGAATGCGCGCTGGGAAAATCACACGGCGAGAGTGGCATTGGCTGTATGCGCGAACGAAGGCCAACATCAAAGATGCACACCAACTTTCAGTGGACATGCGCGAGCATTGGCCTGCTGGAGCGCACATGCGATGCTGGATAACTGCAGTTCGGAAGCCATCAGGCCAACGCTGGCTGGATTTGCAAGATGTACGCGTGCGAGTGTCACCAACGGTTGGCGCAGACGCTGAAATCACTCGACATCTTCCCGGGATCTTCCATCGCGTCTATGGCTGTGGATTCCGAACCGTGCAGCCGTTCGAAGATGATTCAATTGCGATTGGCGTCGCCCGGTCAGAAGATTCGCGTATCGATTTCAATGTACAAACCGACTTTCAAGCCACGACACCAGAGGGTGTCTTCTGGATTCCGCTGCCGACAACGCAACTGCAGCGGAATGTCAAGATTTCACCTCGAAACTCTGACGTCATCGCGCCAGTTCAGTTTGAGCTTGTACTCCCGACAATTCCGCAGCCGCTCTTGCTGGCAACCGTCACTCGGCGAATCTATCCAGTTGCACATGATGCATCGAGAGCACTGTTGCATCTGACTTTTCGCTGCACGGACCCCGCTGGCACATGCTCGCTCTGGGGATTCGATGACAAATATGCCGGTTCAATTCGGCCCATCCTTAGCAGTTTTGTCGAGACGACAGTCACTCCAACTCCGAGACAAACTCTGGCGATCGGAGTGGTTGTTGAACTTCTAAGCCGTGACCAAGTGCTGGCGACCACGAATGCGTGGGTGAGACGTGTAAATGAGTTCGCAAATTGGCGCTACGCTCTTGTAGGCGATCGGAACGCCATCGAACACGCAATGCTTGATCCCAATGAATTGGTCGTGCGGATTCGCGGCGATCTTCAAGTCGCTCTGCGCGATCGAGAGGCGAATCAGTATTGGACAGGTGAATGCATGGCTCCAGTTGCAATCGTCGAGCAATGAAGCCGCGGCATCGTGTAGTGTCGGCCAGTGAAAAGCATGCGGCTTGCCGCGGTCCGCAAACAAGACTCGAACCGACTCAGGACTTGGCCCGCAGCACCGCCAAACTTGCCGTGTGGCCATGCAGGAAACTGCGGTTGCCGACCGGTCCGAATTCGCCGGCACAGAAGAATCCCGCCACCGGCAGGTCTTCGCCCAGCCGCTCACGGATGATGCTCAGGTCGTGATTGGGCTCGTTGAACAATCGCTGGCCCCGGCCGTTGCATGAAAACAAAAGCGCGGCGAAGGGCGGCGTCGCGTTCAACACCTGCGCATCCAGCAGCAACTGCAGATCTTCCGCCGCCGTTGCCGCATCGCGCGCGTGGAACTGCACGGTCTGGCCGACCTTGCACATTTCGCCCGCCAGAATTCCTCCGGCTTTCTGATCCAGCCCCATGATGTTGCGAATCAGAAAATCGCCACGGCCGAAACGCTCCTTGTACTCGTTGATCACCGTTCCCATCAGCAGGCCGCGCGAAAGCATGCGCCGCTCGGCTTCAGTCAACTCCTGCGCCATTTCCTGCAACACTTCGATCGCCTTGCGCCCTCCCAGTTCCAGGATCACGTTCTCCCGGCACTTGGTGACGACAAACGGCGAGCCGATCGGACGGCAGCCCTGACTGACGATGAAGTCGATGTCAAGATCGCCGAAGACACTCACGCCGATCGCGCCGGCGTTGAAGACGCGATCGTTCAGCACCATGACGTTGACGCCCGGCTGGCTCGCGCCTGACGCCATGCCGCCGATGACCGGAACGGTGATCGTTGCGTGTGGCGCCCCTTCGCCGTTCATCACGCTGCCGCAGTCGGTGATCGCTGGCAGCAGGCGCGTGATGGGCGTGCTGAATGGATCGCCAAACATGATGGCGGTGCGGAAGTCTTTCGTGCCGGGCGTCAATCCGATGCGCTGCGGAACTTGCGCCGGTTGGCTCAGCGGAATGGGATCATCCGGCGTGGAATGCCACGGATGCAGCCGCACGCGTGCGCCGGGAAAGCGCATGGCGATCGCGGACAGGCCCGCCACGCCTTCCAGTTCCTGCGCCGCCCCGATCACCGCCTCGGCCGTCACGCCCAGCAGCACGCGCGGCGAAATGGTTTTGCGGATGATCGCTGCGGCGTCATCAAACGCCGAACGATGATGAAAACTGCCGAAGATCAGCGCGAGATCGCTCAGATGCTCGCCGCCGGCGATGGGCGGACCGAGTTCATCAAACAGCGTGTCGGCGATTTCTGTCGCGGCGGTGCGCGTGTCAAGATGGCCGCTGACAGCGCACGCGGCCATGGGGTTCTTCAGATTCGCAAATGCGGGCGTGGGCGACATTCGGTCAAATCCTAGCCGATTGCTCCACCGCAAAGCCAGCGGAAATTGGTTACAATGGCCGGCAGGATCGGGGCGTGCTTCCGGCGGGATTGCTTGATTGAAGAGGGTCAATCCGTGCCAGGCGCGATCTCCGCAACCAATCTCGAGATGCTGCTCACGACCTGCCGCCGCGCGATCGCTGCGCTGGTGAGCCTGCAGAAACACGATGGCCACTGGTGCGGCGAGTTGCAGGGCGATTCGATTCTCGAAAGCGAATACATCCTGATGAAGTTCATCCTCGGCCAGGAGCGGCAGCCCATGGCCGATGGCCGCGACGGCTGGCGCACGCTGCAGCGCATTGCGAACTACCTGCGCAGCCTTCAGCGCGAAGACGGCGGGTGGGGCCAGTATCCGGGTTCAAGCATTGATCCAAGCGCGACAGTGAAAGGCTATTTCGCGCTGAAGCTCATGGGCGATTCGCCAGATGCCCCGCACATGTGCAGGGCGCGCGAAGCGATCATTTCCGGTGGCGGGGCCGAGCACTGCAACAGTTTTACGAATTTTTATCTCGCTTGTCTGGGACAGATTTCGTGGAACGCGGTGCCCGCGATTCCGCCTGAACTGGTGTACCTGCCGCGCTGGTTTTATTTTCACATGAGCAAAGTCGGCGCGTGGACGCGCACGATGATTCTGCCGCTGTCGCTGGTGGTGACGCTGCGACCGATGCGCGAATTGCCGCCGCAGTTGGGAATCGATGAATTGTTCGTCGATCAACGCAGGCGTCACACGATGAAGAACAAGGCGGGCGCCCCTCCGGGCTGGTCCGGGTTTTTCATCGCGGTGGATTGGATGCTCAAGCGGCTGCACGCCATCGGCGGCACGCCGGTGCGGTGGCTGGCGATCAAGCAGGCGGAGAAATGGATTCTCGATCGAGCCGGTCAAGACGGCATCGCGACAACCGCGGGCCTGGGCGCGATCTTCCCGCCCATGGTGTATCTGCAGATCGCGTTCATGGCGTTGGGCTACCGGCGCGATCATCCGGTGATTCAGCGGGCGGAGTGCGAATTGGATGAGTTCTTCATCGAAGATGAACCGCGAGACGCCATCCGAATCCAGCCATGTTTCAGCCCGGTGTGGGACACGGGCATCGCGCAGTACGCGCTCACCGATTGCGGGCTGACCGATGCGGATGAAACGGTGCACCGCTCATCACACTGGCTGCTGGCCAAGGAATGCGCCCACGTAGGCGACTGGGCGGAAAATGTGAAAGGCGCGAAGCATTGGTCACCAGGCACAAGAAGTGAAAAGACTGGCAGCCAAGGGCAACACTTGCCTCATGCCCACTCTTCTCCCTTGGGCTGCTGGTACTTTGAATATCACAACGCGTGGTATCCGGATTGCGATGACACCGCGATGGTGGCGATGGCGCTGAAGCGCGCGGGCGGGCCGCGCAACGTGGAAGCCGCGCGCCGCGGCGTGCAGTGGCTGCTCACGATGCAGAACGATGACGGCGGGTGGGCCGCGTTCGACAAGACCGAGCATCGGCGGATTCTCGAATACATCCCGTTCGCCGATCACAACGCCATGCAAGACCCATCATGTCCGGACATCACCGGCCGCGTGCTGGAATGTCTGAGTTGGCACGGTTATCGTCACGATCATCCAGCGGTGCGGCGGGCGATCGAGTACATCAAATCGCATCAAGTGACCTGGAACGATGATGCGGATGGAACACCGCATGATGATGCGGCGAATGACCGGGCCGCACGCCGCGAAGTCGCTAAGCCGCACGCGACTGACTTCGGCGCGTGGTTCGGCCGGTGGGGCGTGAATTACATCTACGGCACGTGGCAGGCGGTGATCGGTCCCATCCGCTGCGGCGAGAATCCGGATCAAGAATGGATTCAACGCGCAGGACGGTGGATCAAGTCGATCCAGAAGGAAGATGGATCATTCGGCGAAACCGCCAACAGTTATGAAGATCCATCATTGAAGGGCACGGGCCCATCCACGGCATCGCAAACCGCGTGGGCGGCGATGATTCTTCAAGAAATCTACGGGCACAATGATCCCGACCTCGAACGAGCCATTCTTTGGCTTGCCTCATCGCAATTGACAGAACAGGATGCGCGCGATGCGAGCAGGAATCCCGATGGCGATCCAGAAACGAGTTGTGTGTAAACCTAGTACAACTGCACAGGCTTACCGCGAGAGTATTACCTGCGGTATAACATGTACAGATTGTA
>CAMPIL010000001.1 GCA_946886375.1 uncultured Phycisphaerales bacterium | reverse complement strand
CTCGATCTGACCAAACTCGGTCAACTCGCCGTGCACGCCGAAGGCCGCCTGAAATCCTTCGATTCCCACGCGCGCGCCGCGATGCAACTGGTCACCGGTCCGAAGAAAATCCACGGCCGCTCGCCCACGTTCACCTTCCTCGACATGATGCTGCGCCCCGATGCGTACATCGACAGCGACGTTGTTTACTTCAAGCAAAAACTGATGCGGGCCCAGGTCGTTCGCGCGCTGCGTGAAGGCTTCCGCGCCGATCTGGAATCGCTTTCTCCTGAAATGCGTCCGCACGCCGAGGCCGCGATGGCTTCGCTGAATCAGCGGCTGGATGATTTCGTGAAGGAGGGCCTGATCTCGCCGCGCATTCTCGCCGACCCGCGCGTGCAGGAAGTCATGGGCCGCCTGTCCACGGATCTGCTGCGCAGCGCGAAGTTCGTGGACAAGATCGAACAGGCCATGAGCGTGATGGACCCGCAAGTCCTGCGCGCGAACCTGCACCTGGCGCCGCCGCCCGCCGCCCCCGGCGAAGATGTCGAGACGCTGCGCAACAGGCCCTGGCTCACGCTGGATGAACTCGCCGACCCCAACCTTGTCATTCCGCAGGACAAACTCGATCCGCAATATCGTCAGCGGCTGATGATCGTGTGGGCGAATTTCACCGAAGGCTGGAAGTCGCTCAACGCGCCTGCGGTGAACGATGCCGCCGCGCAACTCGCCGCGCTGCTGCCGCCGATCAATCCCGCCATTTATCCAGATCAATCGCGGTTGTCGTGGGAGAGTTGGTACTTCCGCATGCACAATTTGACGTGGGTGTGGATCATCTACGGCTTCGCGATATTGCCGCTGCTCCTGGCGGTGGTGTTCAAGTGGCCTGCGGCGCGCTGGATCGGCCTGCTCATGTTCCTGGGCGCGTTTGGCCTGCACACGTTTGCCGTGATGCTGCGCTGGTACGTCGCCGACCGCTGGCCCAACTCCAACATGTTCGAGGCGGTGACGACCGCGGCGTGGTTCGGCGGCTGCCTCGCGGTCATTCTCGAACTCTTCGTCCGCCGCCTGCCCCTGCGCAATTTGTTCGCCCTGGGCAGCGCAACCGCGTCGGCCGTGGCGTTCATGGCGGTCTCGTTTTTTCCGCTGAGCCTGTCGCCCAACATCTCGAACATGATGCCGGTGCTCGACGACCTGTGGCTGTACATCCACACCAACGTCATCATCTTCAGTTACTGCCTGATCTTCATCGCGGCGGTGGTGGCCGCGCTCTATCTGGGCTATCGGGCCATTGCGTTCACGATGAACTGGTCCAACCGCACCGAATATGCCCGCGTGGGCGGAGCCGGCTCGCTCATCCTCACCCGGCCGGATGGCACATCGTACATCGACGCCAAGCGCTCGACCTTCGGCCAGGTTCTCGATGGCACGACGATGGTGGTGATGGAGATGAGTTTTATTCTGCTGTGGGCGGGTCTGGTGATGGGCGCGATCTGGGCCGATCATTCATGGGGCCGGCCGTGGGGCTGGGACCCCAAGGAAGTCTTCGCGCTCAACACGTTCATCGTGTTTCTGCTGCTGGTTCACGTGCGCTTGAAGGTGAAGGACAAGGGCCTGTGGACCGCGATCCTGGCAGTGGTGGGCGCGGCGGTGATGCTGTTCAACTGGATCATCATCAACTTCGCGATCTCGGGATTGCACAGTTACGCGTAAGGCGCGGGAGGATTTCACCACGGAGAAAACGGAGGGTATTGAGGAAACCTCGGATGGCATTCACGGCCAAGGAAAACGGCAAAGTGGCGACCTACTACGCCCCCTGGGCCGGCCGGGCCGGCAAGGTCGGGCCGTCGTCACTGCCGATGTGGATGGTGGTGTGCGGGGATACCGCAACACGCAACCTGGAGAAGGCTCGAGAAAATAGCTCGTCAACAGTTGATGTTTGGATTGCGTTTGGTACGATGATGGATGAGAGCACACCATGTCAGACAACTCCAATATCGAATGGACCCAGGCGACATGGAACCCGGTAACTGGCTGCACCAAAATCAGCCAAGGGTGTAAGAACTGCTACGCCGAGCGCATGGCCAAGCGGCTCAAGGCGATGGGGAAGCACCAATATCGCAATGGGTTCAAGATTACCTTGCAGCCACAGATGCTCTCCCTTCCTCGAAAGTGGAAAAGGCCGCGAGTTATATTTGTAAACTCGATGAGCGATTTGTTCCATGAGGACGTGCCGCTGACGTATATCAAGCGCGTCTTCAAGGTGATGAATGAGTGCGCTCAACACACCTTTCAGGTGCTCACAAAACGACCTGAACGAGTTGCGGAAATCGCGAACCAACTTTGTTGGACTCAGAATATTTGGATGGGAACAAGCGTAGAGAATCTGCTCGTTCTGCATCGAGTTAAGAGCCTTCGCAGCGTACCAGCGCACATTCGCTTCCTCTCGGTCGAGCCACTTCTCGGCCCCATTCCTAGACTGCCGATTACAGGAATGCACTGGATTATCGTCGGAGGCGAATCGGGTCCACGCTCACGGCCGATGGATCCTGAATGGGTGAGGCAAATACGTGATCGATGTATTGAGTACGATGTGCCCTTCTTTTTCAAACAATGGGGCGGAACAAACAAGAAGATGACCGGGCGCATGCTCGATGGCAGGACATGGGATGAGATGCCTGTCGATCTTCCGGCTCTCTATACGGGGACCCATCATGAGCGACAACTTGCCGACTGTGTGGCCTGCTGATCCGCATACACTTGCGAAGCACAAGATCCTGGATCGCTACCTCAAGGCTTGGATGGCAATCCTCTCGAGTCGAGCAAACTTGGTGCAAGACTCAAAGAGGATTCTTTACATTGATGGATTTGCGGGTCCCGGGATTTATGAAGGCCGCCAACCGGGCAGTCCAATAATTGCCCTTCGTGCGGCTCTCGAGCATGACAGGCAGTTTCCAGTCCCAGTCCGATTTCTTTTTGTGGAATACGACAAAGATCGCTATGAGTCGCTTCAGCAGGAAGTCGACAAGCTGCGGCCGCGCTTTTCAACATCCAAGAACGTCGAGGACGCGGTCATCAAACATGGCGACTGCACCTCCGTGCTAACGCCTATCGTGGACAAGCCAATTGGAAAAGGGAAGTTTGGACCGGCTATGGTGTTCCTGGACCAGTTCGGATGGTCGCAGATTCCAATCACGCTAATCGAGAAGATTCTTCATTGGCCGCAATGCGAGGTTTTTTCATACCTGAATTGGGATCACCTCAATCATTGGATGGAGGACCCTGCCAAGACTGAGGGCATTTCAAAGGCTTTTGGGTCAGAGGTCTGGAAACAGGCTTTTGGAATGGATGTCGTCTCCCGCCGCGGTTTCATACTTAATGAATACAAGCAGGCGCTCACACGCGCGGGGGCAAAGTGGGTTTTGGACTTTGCAATGTTTGGTGATCAAGATCAACTTTTGTATTGGCTCTTCTTCTGCACAAATAATCTTCGTGGCCTTGAGGAAATGAAAAAGGCGATGTGGAAGGTCGACGAATCAGGCGGATATAAGTTCGCTGATAGAGACGATCCAAATCAATTGCTCTTGCTTTCCACGTTCAGCCAGCAGTGGCTGGCGCTCGAATTGAAGCGTCGTCTGAAGGGGCAGACTCTGACATTAACTGATCTATCAGAATTCGTCCTTGTCGAAACGCCATGTTATCTGTGGAGGGACGCTGTCAAAATGCTCGAGAAAGAGAATTCAGCTCACCCGGTGAATTCGCCGATCGGTCGAAAGCCTCTCACATATCCTCCGCAGTTTATGCACATGAGCATGAGGTTCGATTAGGTGGATTGTCCCGGACTCCACGCGCGCAACACTCCAGTTGTCAACATTCAATTCGCTCGGGGAAAGTGTCCACTCGCGATGTCCAACTTTCCCTTCGCGACTGCACTCTTCGTAATAGCGACTGGACACTTCCCCCCGGCAAGTGGAGTGGCTCCAAGAGCAACTGAAATCGTCGCGGAAGCAACTGCCCACATCACACCCACCCAAGCGCCCGCACCGTCTTCATCGCAATGTACAGGTGGCGCGGATCGTCGCGCAGTTCGGCGAGCCGCATTTCAGGTATAACCGCTTGGCGGCATCGTCGATGGCGACGACTTCGAGGGCGTGATGCTGTTCAACTGGATCATCATCAACTTCGCGATCAGCGGGTTGCACAGTTACGCGTGATGGGTTGAAAAGCCGCGACCATTGGTCGCGGGTTCACCGCACACCGTGGCCGGGCGCATCCCGCTCGCCGTTCGCACAACCGCGACCAATGGTCGCGGCTTTGCAGCGGTTACATTTCGACTGGTGTGATGAATGAATACGGCTCCGCCGCGCGTCCAGCGCGTTGGTTGTGCTGACCGATGTATCGGCGCAGGTTGTGCCAGTGCTCGGGATCGAACACAAAGCCGCACCATTTGCCCTTGCACCACACCGGTCCCTCGTGACTGGTGTCTTTGTGAATGGCTTTGGTGGTCTGATCCGCAAGCCATTTGATGGTGGTGTGAATGTCGCGGCCGCTGTAGGGAATCAGCGCGTGCAGGTGGGTGGGTTCGATGGCGAGCGCGGCGATTGACAGCCCGCCATTGGAACGGGCGACGCAATCACCGATTGTGCGGGCAACGATTTCAATCATGCCCTCTGTCAGTCGCACGGGTGGATGCTTCATGCGTTCCTCAGCCATCCGATGGCGGACCGGATCGCCTTCGTGCAGCATGTGGGGCTCGGTGAATCCGAGTTGCTCATCCCACGCCTCGGACCACGAGCCACGATCATCGCCGGGCAGCCACAACCCGAAACACGATTTGACCCAGTGATAGCCCAAGGTGGCAGGCATGCGCGCATCGTAATGAAAAGCCGCGACCAGTGGTCGCGGGTTGACCGCACCCCGTGGCCGGGCGCATCCCGATCGCCGTGCGCACAACCCCGCGACCAATGGTCGCGGTTTTACAGCAGACAGCGGGTCGCTCCATCCCCAAACAAATACCGTACAATGGCGGTCCCATGGACCCACTCGACATCATCTTGTTGGATGCCTGGACCCGCATGTCTAAAAAGGTGCGGGAAAACCGGGTCTTGGCCCTGAAGCGCAGTCGGCGGCGGTTCAAGGGCATCCTCACCCGGCCGATGCGCGAGTGGTGCCTGGTCATTCGCGCTTCGGATACGCGCATTACCGCTGGCAATGCGCTGATTGATCCGATGCCGCGAACCCTGGCGGACGCTCGCGATCCTCAATGCAACGCGATTGGCAGGCACGAGCCGCACACGCTGCGGCTGAGCGGAACTCTGATTCGCGAGTTGACCAAACCGGTTTCGATTGACTGGCCAGGCGTGACTTATGAAGAAGCGGCGCGCATCTGCGGGCGCGAATGGAAAACCATGCGCACATGGGGCCGCCAAGGCATGTTCACGATCGACTACTACCGCGAGTTCGGTTTCCCGCGCCTGCGCGAAGAAGGCGGAAAGCGTGGCGGGCGGCCGTACGTGTGGACGCCTTCGCCGATCGATCCCAACAGTTGCTGCGCGCGGCCGCCGCACATGGTGTGGGGCACGCTGTGGCAATGGTTGTGGAAGAATCTGCCGGAAGAGTATGAACTGATCGTGGATCGCGAGCCGCACTTCTGCGTGTTCCGGGGCGAGACGGTGTTCCGCGGCTGGGAGTTTGTGTGCCCCGGGCGCGTGAATGCGCAGGGCGAATACATGGGATGCGGCCGCCGCTGCCCGTACCTGTATGTTCCGCGGACGGTGTGGACGCTGGCGAAAGCGATTGGCGACGGGCGCGGCGCGGGCTTTGAGATGCCCGAGGATTCCGGCCTCGCTGGCCAGTGGTTCCCGGGCTTAGGTGATCCTGTGAAAGACTGGGCCGGCGGTGTGCGCTCATTCGCCTGCAAGAAATGCTGGCGGGTGCGCGGGGCGTGCATGGCGCGCAGCGATGGGTGGAATGAATTTGTATCGCAGATTTCCGGCGGGTTGCTGTACGGCCGCGATGTGCCGCGACCGCTGGACATCTGCCCGAGGGTGCGAAAAAAGCGCGAATACAAATGGAAGCGCGCGAAGGTTGCCGCAGCGGCGCGGCGGGACGACATTGCAGCGGCGCTGGAACGGTGAAGCGCGCATGACGCCGGCGAATTGCCGTGGGCGGATTCGGGTCTGGGTTCGCCGCCAACGGCCGGGGTCACCATTGGGCGAGGATTCTCGCACGGTTGGGCCCACTTCGATTTCGGCGGTATTCCGGCGCGGGTGGCGGCCCGGCGCGACATAGTCTCTTGCGTGATCGCCGCGAACAAATCGGCGCGTGATCGCCGGACCGGCCCCAATCTGGTCCGGGTGATCGATCGGAACATCCACGCATTGCTGGAGCGGCGTCAGGCCGAGCAGCGCGCCCGCGGCATCCAGGAGCGCGTCGCCGACGCCATGACGCGCTTCGCCGGCAGCATGATGTGCGTGTACTTCCACCTGGTGGTGTTCGGCATGTGGATCATCATCAACCTGGGCTGGGTCCCCGGCGTGCCACGGTTTGATCCGACGTTTGTCGCGCTGGCGATGGTCGCATCGGTCGAGGCGATTTTTCTATCCACGTTCGTGCTGATCACGCAGAACCGCATGCAGGGGCAGGCGGACCAGCGCGCGGATCTCGATCTGCACGTCAGCTTGCTGGCCGAGCATGAAATCACCCGCCTGATTGCGCTGGTGGCGGCGATGGCCAAACACATGGGCGTTGACGAAGCCAACACGGCGGAACTGGTGGAACTGCAGAAGGACGTGCGGCCGGAGAGCGTGATGCGGGAAATACAAAAGGAAGAGGGGAAAATGGAATCGCAAAAGCACAAGCAGGCCGAGCCGTAATGGCGCGCAATGCGGCTGTCGCGAGTGCTGCGCCGTGTGGATTGCGGCTGCGTTTCCTAGAGCCTGCTTTGACCAGCCTAAGCAATGATTTCACTTGCGAGTGCCGCGTGCGCCAGCCCAGGCGCGGCGGCCATTCAACGGTGACAATCAAAAGGAGCAGAGCCATGATCCGAAGCAGACACAACGTTTCGCATGCGGCCTTGTGCGCGGCCGTGACTGGTTTATCCATCGGACTGTGCGGCAGCGCGTTCGCGCAGGACACGCCCGAACGAGGCCATCCCCCAGACCCGACGGAAAAACCTCGGCTGGTGCAGCCCGCGCCGGCGACAGTGGTGATTCCGGTCGAGCGCATTTACGCGGGGTGGTCCCCCCGGCCGCTGGGAACCAACGACACGACCGCCAACGTGCCTTTGAACACGGTGCAGATGTACCAGGACAGCAATTTCAAGGACGATGTGCGCGCGATCGACAACATTACGGCGCATGCCTCGGGAACACCGACCTCGCTCGAAGGCATGATGGAAGACAGCCTGACATCGTTGCGCTGGAATCTTCCGCCGGGCGTGATCGTGATGTTCTTTGAAGACGATGGCGGCACGGGCGAGCGGATCGCGCTGTGGGGCAAGGACGAAGTCGACACCGAGAGCAAGTTCGATTTCAACGACACGGCGTCGTCGTGGGCGTGGTACTACGCCGGCGGCGCGGCCCGGCCATCGGTGGAACTGGAACGCGCTGCGGTGGTGTTCCCCGACGGTACGGTGGTGATCACGCAGGGTGTTGCTCCGCCGGCGCCGGCGACCATGAGCCTGTACAAGCACAAGAACTTTGAAGGCGAGGCGATTGCGCTGACGGATGTGACGGCGCAGCCCGCGAATCAGTTGCATCCGCTTCCGCCGGACATGAACGACAAACTGACTTCACTGCGCTGGAACCTTCCGCCGGGCGTGGTGGTGATGTTCTACCAGGACGCCGGCGGCCACAAGCAGCAAGCAGCAGTCTGGGGCAGCGGCCAGGTCGAGGATGTCGATTCATGGGATATGAACGACAAGGTTTCGCGCTGGTCGTGGCATTACATCGGTTCACCTGAGACCGAAGTGCTGGGCTACACGCCGCCGGTCGTCATTGTTCCACCCACTCCAGACCAGAAGGATTCGATCAGTCTTGTCGCCCGCGCGATGACGCCGAATAAACTGGACGTCGGCGAAAATGAACTGCTGGCGAAGAAGAATCCCACGGGCGAGGGCACCTTTGTGTACGTGCCACGCACCCAGTTTGAAGGCGTGGAACGCCAGATCATTTGGATTGTGGTCGATGGCAAGGCGTATGCGATCAGCGGCCCGGCGAAGATGATCACGCCCACGCTGCTCACGCCCGCCGACGCCAACGACTTAAATTGGGCCAAGACCGGCCTGAACAAGACCAGCGCGGAGCAGGACGCCGCGAAGATCGTGTTCGCCGAGGAATAGGCCGTGCGCGAGACAGGCGCTGACTGACCGCGAGGTCAGCGCCGATTGTGAATCTTCAGAACTTCCGCATCAAGTCAGGCGTTCGCAACCCATTCGGGTTTGTGAGCGCCTGACGTTGCAACTTTGGGCCCGCTGGGCGGTAGAGCACTCCCGCCGGCGCGATTCAAGGCGCGGTCATCGAGGACGATGGTCGCGTACCATTGGCGGAAAGTGTCGCATCACCGGCACAGGAGATTCGCAATGACAGCCATCACCTCACGTTCAAGACAGTGCGCGGTTGGTTTCCTGACTCTTGGGATGTTCGTTCTCGGCGCGCATGCGCAAGGTCAGCCGCACGCGCCCGAAGGCGCGCCCGGGGCGCAACCCGCCCCTGAGTTTCCGCCGTTTGAAACGGTGATCAAAGGCATGGAGAAGGTTGTCTCCACCGCCGACGGCGCGGCGAGTTTCTATACGCTGTACGCCAACAAGAAAGACGGCGGGTTGATCGCTGAACTGCCGCGCGACTTCGAGAACAAACTGGTGATGATCGCGCCCACCGTGGCCGGCGGCGATCAGGAAGCGGGCGTGATGGGCGGAACCGTGTACGCCTACTGGAAGCGCATTGACAAGAATCTCGTGCTGATGGAGCCCAACTTTGTTGTGCGATCGACAGGCGATCAGGAATCGCAAACATCGGTGAAGCAGTTGTACACCGATCGCGTGATTCTGGACGTGCCGATTGCCGCGATGGGGCCGGGCGGCGGGCCGGCCATTGATCTGAAGAATCTGTTCGTCGCGCAAGCGCCCAAGTGGTTCACGCCGTTCTTCGGCGGTTACGGCCCGACGCTTCGCGGCATGAATCCGCGGCTGCTCACTTTGGAAAAGGCCAAGGCGTTCCCGCAGAACATCGAGGTCACCTACACCGTGCCCGATGGAGAGGGTCAGTTGATTTCGCTGCACTATTCGGTGCGCGATCTGCCGGAGAATCCCAGTTACAAGCCGCGCGTCGCCGACAGCCGCGTTGGATATTTCAACGTGTACTACCGCGACCTTGGCAAGGCCGGCAACGATGAGCCGTACACGCGCTACATCACGCGCTGGCAACTGGAGAAGGCCGACGCGAAGTTGAAGATGTCGCCGCCCAAGCAGCCGATCGTGTGGTACATCGAGCACACCACGCCGGTGCGCTATCGGCGGTTTGTGCGCGAAGGCATTCTTTCGTGGAACAAGGCGTTCGAGCAGTGCGGCATCGTGAACGCGATGGAGGTCTATCAGCAGGACGCCTCCACCGGCGAGCACATGGACAAGGACCCTGAAGATTGCCGCTACAACTTCTTCCGCTGGAACACCAGCGAGCAGGGCTACGCGATCGGGCCCAGCCGCGAAGACCCGCGCACCGGCCAAACGCTGGATGCGGACGTGGTCTGGCATGCGGGCCTCACCAACGCGGTGATGGACATGCTCAAGGAATTGTCCGGCGATCTGGCGACGGTGAGTTTCACGCCCGAGACCCTCACGTGGCTGGATCAGCACCCGGCGTGGGACCCGCGCATTCGGCTGGCGCCGCCCGCACGGCGGGATCGCCTGATGGCCCAGGCCCAGGCGCGGCTGACGCGCGGCGAGTCGGCGATGAACAGCATGGCGACCGATCAGGCCGCAGCGCACGCCCATTCCCACAGCCTCAACGGCGAGATGCCGGCGCATTTGCGCGGACAGGGCGCGGCGTGCCGCATCGGCGATTACCTCGCCATGAACATCAACCTGTACACCGCCGCGCTGGCGGGCGGAATCGCGGCTGACCCGGGCGAGTCGGCGCTGGACGGCATGCCTGAGGAGTTCCTCGGCGGAATGATCCGCTACATCTCCGCTCACGAAGTCGGCCATTGCCTGGGTCTGCAGCACAACTTCTCCGCGTCCACCATCCGCAGCCTCAAGCAGATGAACTCCAAGGAGTTCAGCAATCAGCCCACGGTCGGCTCGGTGATGGAATACGCCGCGGTCAACATCAACTTCGGCGATGGCGACGTGCAGGGACCGTACGCCACGCCCACCATTGGTCCGTATGACGTCTGGGCGATTCAGTTCGGGTACGGCGCGGAAGAAGATCGCGAGAAAGTCCTGTCGCGCGTGAGCGAGCCGGATCTGGTCTTCCACAGCGACATCGCGATGATGGGTCCTGACCCGCGCGTGATGGTGTGGGACATCGGCGCCGATTCACTGGAGTTCTGCGAATCGCGCATGCGCATCATCCGCGACCTGCGATCGAAGATCGTTTCGGATCTGGTGAAGGACGGCCAGCCCTGGCGCAAGGCGCGCGAGCGGTACATCGCGCTGTTGAGCAACCAACTCCAATCGGTTTTCACTGCTTCGCGGTGGATCGGCGGGTCGTACACCAATCGCGATTACAAGGGCGACCCCGGCAACCGCGCGTTCGTGGAGAACGTGCCGTCGGACCGCCAGCGCCGCGCCCTCAACTTCATCATTACCAACTCGATGAACGATGACGCCTTCGGCCTGACGCCCGACCTGGTGAAATACCTCGGCCTGCAGTTCTGGCCCGATGAGCCGGGTTCGATGGACTGGGAAATGGACCCGTCCTTTGAAGTGCACGACATGGTCGCAGGCGTGCAGGCGGTGGCGCTGACGATGGTGATCAATCCCACCACGCTGCGGCGGCTGTACGACAACGAGTTCCGCGCCAACGGCTCGGAGCCCAACCCCATGACGCTGGCGGAAGTGATGAACACCGTGGACGACGCGGTCTGGCACGACGTGAAGCCCGCGGGCGGAACCAAGTTCACCGCCGCCAAGCCCATGCTCAGCAGTTTCCGCCGCAATCTGCAGCGCGAGCATCTGGAGCGTTTGATCGATCTCGCCATGCCGACGGATTCCACCAGTCCCGCATGGCGGACGATCGCGACGCTGAGCACGATGAAACTGCGTCAGATCAATGACCGCATCACGACCGTGCAGGCCAACAACGGCAACGTGGATGAATACACCGCCGCTCACATGGCCGATGTGCAATCCCGCATCGAGAAAGCGCTGAGCACGCAGTACGTCATCCCACGCTGAGCGTTGACAGCCCTTCTGTTTCACCAAGCCGCGTCACCCGTGACGCGGCTTTTTTCATCATTCGAGTGTGTGACAGGTGCAATCGCGCTGCGACGAGCGCGTGCTGAGTCGCCGATGACACGGCCATTAGAACATATCGCCCAGCCATGGCGCGGGGCCTGCGAATACCGCTTGCGCCTCGGCGAGTGCTGCGTCGGCATCCCTTGTCTCGCGCGCAAGCGTCAACTGGCCGATCGCTTGCAGTTCGTGCGGCGAAAGATGACTGCTGTACAGCGCGGCCAATCCGCGCACATCGATCCTGATCTCGCCGCGCCCGCCGCTGCTGACGCGCGGCTTGCCGCTCTTGATCTCAAGCAGGAAGCGACCATGGTTGCCCTCCAGCAGATCATCCATGACTTCAAGGTGCAGTTGGGCATCCAGCGGCGGATAGCCGCGCGCTTGCAGCGCCGCCTTCACATCCACGATGCGCAGCATCCAGTGATCCAGCAGTCGCGCGCCGTAATTTCGCTCGGGCAGCAATTTCAGAATCGGATCGTTGGGATTGCCCTGAAAGAAGACCTGATCGATCATCGAGCGATGCCGGGCGAAGAACCCCAGCAGCGCGCGGCCGGCCGCGGGCGGGAGGGCGACCAGGTCGGTCACGTGCATCACCAGCGGCGCGTGGGCAGCATCGGGCGGCGAAGCGTTATCCTTCTGCAGGTAATAGCAGTACCCTTCGGCGCGCCTGTTCGCGGCGTTGATGACCACGTAGCCGCAGGCGATCTGCCCGCGCGGCGCCTTCACGCGATGCCAATTGAAATCGCTGCGGTCAAGATTGCCGGCCGCCTTCGCGGCGCGTGCGTGATAGACCTTGCGGATCGCAGGCTCATCGGCAGGCGTGATCGCGCGGATTTCCATGCCGTCGTCAGCGAACTTCGCGGAGAGCGTCTTGGCGGGAATGCGAATCTCAAACCGCACGCCAGCCTGTTCGTACCCGACGCTGCGATAGAGCGGCAGCGTGGCGGGATAGAGAGCCGACAGCGCGATGCCGCGCTCGTGCATCTCCTGCACGGCTGAGCGCATGAGCGTGGTGGCGGTGTTGCGCCCACGGTGCTCCGGCGCGACGGCCACGGCCGCGACGCCGATCATCGGCACGCTTCTTCCGCCGAAATACTGGCCCAAAGGCAGCAGCGCGCAGCCGCCCACGACCGTGGAACCATTGCGGATCACGCGATAATTCTTCTCGCCCACGATTTTGGAATAGTCATCGCCCTGGGCGCGCGAAAAATTGAACGTGGGCGCGAGAATGTCCAGCAGCGCTGACAATTCCTTCTTGTTCCGGATCGGACCGTAGGTCATTGACTTCGCCATGCGCGAACGCTCCTGGTGATGTGGAGGTACGGTCATCCGCAGATGCCGCAGATGATACAGATGAGTCGAAATCGGATGCTATGCCAAAGTCGTAGTACGCCGCCACGGCGCTATCCCCGCAGAGGTGAAGGATTGAACCGCAGATGAACGCGGATGGAGGCGATGGAATTCAAGCACGTTGATCAACATCAAAACACATTCCTTCCCTGCATATGGCGCGCTTCGGTGGTAAAGGCCAATCCATAAGCGAACTGAATCCGCCCAACGATGCGATCATGGAAAGGAAAGCACATCGCCCGCGCGGAGGATGGCGATGTCCGTGCGGCTGCTGTCAAAGCCGTCGGGCAGGTGAACCAGGCGCATCTTGGCTCGAATCTCCTTGGGCAGGGCATTGAGTTCTTCGATGGGCGTGTGCGTCGGGCCGAGGTTGGATTCATGCACGATGATGTCGGCCCGGTTCAGCCACGCGATGTGATCGGGATCAAACGCCGTATCTGCCGACCAGCCCAGCGTGTGCCGGCCGTCGCTCAGCAGCAAACCGACTGTGGGAATGGAATGTCTGGTGTACCGGCAATGCACGGTCAGGCCGGCGATTTCGCTGGGCCTGTCGGGATGAATCTCGCGAACATCGAAGAAATCGGTCAGCACATTGCGGCGGGCCGCGCCCAAGGGGCCATCCATCGCCGGGGCCAGTTTTTCCCACACGCGCGCGGCGGCTTCGCGCGAGAGGTGCAGGCGCGGCCGGGCCGAGCCGGGATCGCGCATGCGCTGCAGGCCGCGCCAGAATCCAAACGATTCCAGCCCGTTGCAGTGATCGCCATGCAGGTGCGTGACGATCACATCGTGAATGTTCTCCGCGCTCGCGTTCCATCGGGCGCGGCCGGTGGCTTCCTGCCAGACGCGGTGGATGGGATCTGGGCAGTCAATCTGCACGAAACCCCGGGCGCCTTCAACCAGCGCGCTGGTGCCGAAACTCGCGCGTGTGAACGCATCGCCGACGCCCGTGATCAATGCACGCATGGTGATTCCTTCATGACGCGGCGTCCTGCTTCTTGATGATGATGACGGTGCGGTCATCCTCGGGCGAACGGCCGCCGGTGAACTCTTCCACGCAGCGGCGAAGATTCGCGATGATGTCGGCGGCGGCGCACGCGCGGAATTGATGCAGGCACTCCTGCACGCGATCGGAGCCGAACTGTTCGCCGTGTTCGTTGTGCGTTTCGAAGATGCCGTCGGAAATCACCGCGTAGATGTCGCCGGGACGCATGGGCATTTCGCGCGCGTCGGTGACATCGAGCACATCAATCACGCCCAGGGGCAGCGTGTCGGCGTCGGCGGATTCGAAGCGGTCTTCCGCGGCGATGTATCGCAGCAGCGGGGCTTGGCCGGCGCTGAAACTTGCGATCGTGGAGCGGTCAGCATCGAGTTCGCCGAACCACGCCGTGATGAACCGCCCGCCGGGCAGGTCATCGCACAACTGCTGGTTGGCGTGCAGGGCGATGGCCTGAAGATCAGCGCCCAGCCGCACCGCCATGCGCAGCATGGAGCGAAGCTGTGTGACCGACAGCGCGGGCCCGACGCCGTGGCCCGTCGCGTCAGCCATGAGAAACACCACGCGCCCGCCCGGTTCGGCGGCAATGACGTCGTACACGTCTCCGCCGGTTTCCTCGGCGGGCTGATTCCACGCCGCGATGTCGAAGCCCGCGATCGCAGGAAGCGAATTGGGAAAACTGCTCTGCTGAATTCTGCGCGCCAGTTCGATGTCGCGCTCGAGTTTCTGCCGCACGAGACGATCTTCGATCAAACGTCCGCGCCGCATGGCAACGGCGGCCTGGGCGGCCAGCGCGGCGGCGATTCCTTCATCCTCCGCGGTGAACGGCCCGCCGTGCTTGTTCAGCACCTGCGCGACGCCCACGAGTTCTCCATCGTGGCCCAGCAGGGGAACGGTGAGAATCGACCGCGTGCGGTAACCGGTCTGATGATCGACGGCCTGGTTGAAGCGCGCGTCGGCGTAGGCGTCGGGCACGTTGATGATGCGGCGAGTCTGCGCGCATTCGCCGGCGAGGCCCTTGGTGGCGGGAATGCGGATTTCGCGCACCGCAGCCGCGCCCTCGCCTTCATCAACGCCGTGCGCCACGCTGGTGAACAGTTCATTGGATTTGGCGGCGAATTCAAACACGGTGGCGCGATCGGCGTGGAGCGTGTCGCGCATAGCGTCGATGATGAGGTTGAGGATTTCGCGCAGGTCCGACGACGCGCCCAAAGCCCGCGCTACGGCCAGGATTCGGCTCAGCACATCGCGATGAAGTTGGCCGGGAGCGTTGGTCAAATCAGCACAATCGAAGCAAGACAATAAGCGGCGATTGCGCATCATCGTAAATCGCGGAGCGAGAATCGTAAATCGCGGGCGAAACAATCGAGCCGCAGACGGACGCTGTTGCAAGGGATATGGCGGGTCATAACGCAGGCAATCGGTATTGGGATGCAATTTCAACCGACTTCCAGTTCGACCCATTGGAATCGTGCATCGCTAGGATTCTCGCATGGCCCGGCCGAGCGCGAACCTTCGACTGTTTGTCGC
This sequence comes from uncultured Phycisphaerales bacterium, assembly GCA_946886375.1. The sequence goes on along the minus strand of CAMPIL010000001.1, from coordinate 22,511 downwards.
GATCTTCCCCGATCCGTCCACGGTTGCGGCCATCCTGGAATTGCTGGGAAAACTGGACATTCCGTCATACCGGGCGAGGCCGGCCGAGCAAGTACACGCGACCGTGCAGTTCATCGGCGACACGCCATCAGCCGATCTGGATGCGACGGTGGAATCGGTTCGCCGCAGCGCAGCGGGGCTGAGCGCATTCGCCATCGCGCCTTCACGATTGATCACGCTGCCTGAGCGCGGCCCGGCGCGGCTGGTCGCCGCTGAATTGCAGGGACATCCAACGTTGATGGAGGTTCATCGCAGGCTGGTGACGCGGCTGGCGCACAATGTGCGGTCGCGCGATGCCGAGCGTTACCGGCCGCATTTGACGCTGTGCCGCTTTCGTTCACCGGCCCGGGGCGTTCGACTTGATGTGCCGCTGGACCTTCCGCCGTTTGCGGTGAATCGAATCGCGCTCATGCGCAGCACGTTGTCATCATCCGGCGCGATTCATCATGAGGTGGCGTCGTGCGAACTTGAATGAGCGCATCGGCAAAGCGGGAGACGAAGCGCCGGCCGCATGCCCCACGCGTGTCAATATTGAATTGACTTACATTGTTTCCTTGAGCGTCTGGCTGGCCTTGAAGCCGACGGTCTTGGAAGCCTTGATCTCCAGCGGCTCGCCGGTGACGGGGTTGCGCCCGATACGGGCCTTGCGCTGCTTTTTGACGAAGGAGCCGAAGCCGACGATGGTGACGCCCTCATCGCGCTTGATGCCGTTGGTGATGCAGTTGATCACCGCGTCCACTGCGCGAGTTGCCGAGGCCTTGGAATCGCCCAGTTCGGACGCGACTGCTTCGATCAGTTGACCCTTATTCATCGGAGACTCCCTTTGGAAGATTGAATAGTTGGCGGGCCGCCTAGCCTCCTGGGTAGGCGCATCACATGGTCAGGAATGTAGCCGATCGCGGGGCACTGTCAATTCTGAAGCCGTTGCAGGTTGAAGATGCAGATCATTTGTCTGTCTCGTACAGTGAGCACTTAACAAGAGCGACGGTTCGCCAAGTCATGCGAAAGGTTGTTTGTGAAATCTGACACGATGGTGATTCAGACGGAGCATTTGTCCGCCGACGCCGCCGTTTGGCTGGCCGAGCGTTGTCGGTTGGTTGCCTGTCGGCCGGGCAGCGCAGAGTTCGACCGCGCGATCGGCGAGGCGTGCGGAATGGTTGTTCGAACCTACACCATCGTGGATGACAAGTTATTGGATCGCGCTGGCAACCTGCGCGTGGTCGGCCGGGCCGGCGTGGGGCTGGACAACATTGATGTCGCGGCATGCAGGCGTCGATCCATCGAGGTTGTGTATACACCCGACGCCAACACCCAAGCGGTTGTGGAATACGTTGTGTGCTTGCTCGGTGATGCGCTGCGGCCGCGTGTTTCGCTTGAACATGCAGTTGATGTTGCGACTTGGAATCAGTTGCGGGAAGAAACAGTGGGAAAGCGACAGATGAACCAACTCACGCTGGGGATTCTGGGCTTGGGCCGGGTTGGCAAGCGGCTGGCGGAGGTGGCGCGAGCGATCGGTTTTCAGGTGCTGTACAACGATGTCGAGGTCATGCCGCCCGAGCAGCGGTTCGGCGCGGAACCGGTCGATGCGCGGACGCTGTTCGCCACGGCTGATGTCGTGAGCGTGCATGTCGACGGCCGCCCGTCAAACCGCAAGTTCATCAATGCCGAGTTGATCGCCCGCATGAAGCCACAGGCGATTTTCATCAATACGAGCCGGGGTCTGGTTGTGGATAACCTGGCGTTGGCGGATTGGCTGCGCGGCAACCCGCAGTCGCTGGCGATGCTGGATGTGCACGACCCGGAACCGATCGACGAAAAGTACCCGCTGTTGGGCGTGCCCAACGCCCGGCTGTACCCGCACCTGGCCAGCCGCACCGAGACTGCCATGAACAACATGAGTTGGGTGGTGAAGGACGTGATAGCGGTATTGGAGGGTAAGCCGCCTCGCTTTGCCGCGCCGCAGTGATGCTGAGGCTTTGTCGATTGAGGCTCGCCGACCAGGTTCCCGTCAGTGCGGCATGGACGACGTCTGTCTCCCACGAACTTTCGACATTTTGTTGGTTCTTTGCCGATCTACTGGGCAGTTTGCCGGGACCGCCCCTGTTCTATACTGGCCGCCTTCATGACCATTCCCATCGAATTCGAGCCGTTTCGCGTCAAGACGGTTGAGCCGATTCATTTGACCACGCGCGAGCAGCGGCGGCGGTTTCTCAAGGACGCCGACCACAACCTGTTTCGCCTGCGCGCTGAGCACGTCATGATCGACCTGCTCACCGATTCAGGGACCGGCGCGATGTCCAGCCAGCAGTGGGCGGGCATGATGCGGGGCGACGAGTCGTACGCGGGTTCATCCAGTTTTCACCGCCTCAGCGAAACCGTGCAGCGCATCACGGGCATTGAGTTCGTGCTGCCGACGCACCAGGGCCGCGTCGCGGAGCGGTTGCTGGTGGAATCGATCATCGGCAAGGCCCCCACGGGCAACGGGATGATCGTGCCCAACAACGCGCATTTCGACACGACTCGCTGCATGATCGAAGCCAGCGGGGCCGAGGCATACAACCTGCTTTGTGCCGAAGGCGATGACGCATTCAACACGGCGCCTTTCAAGGGAAATCTGGACCCCCGGAAATTAGAGCAATTGCTTGAGCCGGCCACAGGCATGGCGGGCGACGTGCCGTTTGTGATGGTGACGGTGACGTGCAATTCCAATGGCGGGCAGCCGGTGTCGCTGGCGAATCTGCGCGCCGTGCGCGAGATCTGCGACAGGCACGGCAAGATGCTGATACTTGACGCCTGCCGGTTTGCCGAGAACGCGTGGTTCATCAAACAGCGTGAAGCAGGCCAGAAAGATCGCCCTATTCACGCGATCGTGCGCGAGATGTTCGACCTGGCCGACGGGGCGGTGATGTCGGCCCGCAAAGACGCCTTGTGCAACGCGGGCGGTCTGCTGCTGCTGCGGGATGAGCATTTTTATCGCAAGGCGTGCAACCTGTGCGTGCTGACCGAAGGCTTCCAGATGACCTACGGCAGCCTGCCCGGGCGCGACCTTGACGCCATCGCCGTCGGATTGCAGGAGGCGATGAGCGAAAGTTACCTCGGCGGGCGTTCGCATCTGATTGCGCGGCTGGCCCAGCAACTTGCAGAGGCGGGCATCACCGCGGTGGAACCCGTCGGTGGGCATGCGATCTTCCTGGATGCGCAGCGCTTCTGTCCGCATCTTGGCCGGGCCGACAATCCCGCCCACGCGCTGGCATGCGCAATTTACGAGCACGGCGGCATCCGCGGCACCCGCATCGGCAGCGTGCTGCGCACCCGCGATGAGCAGCCGCTGGACCTGGTTCGCCTGGCGATTCCCCGCCGCACCTACACGCAATCGCACCTCGATTACGTCGCGAGGGTGGTCATCGATCTCAAGCGGCAGGCCAGCACGATTCCCGCTGTGAAAGCCGCGTTGCCCGCCACGGTTCGGTGCGAGGAGCCCGAGTTTCAGGCCGCTTGAGCGTGGGGCTGATTTGCGGTTTGCAATTGGTGATTTACGATTGCCGCAACAGGCGCGACAATGATGCGCCGATCCAGCGTGCCTTGAATCGCAAATCGCAACTCTGAAATCGAAAATCACCATGTCCTTCGACATTGAAATCGTTCACGCGCGGCAGATTCTTGATTCCCGCGGCAACCCCACGCTGGAATGCGAAGTCGCGCTCTCCGGCGGGGCCACCGGGCGGGCCGCGGTTCCCTCAGGCGCTTCCACCGGCGAAAACGAAGCGGTGGAACTGCGCGATGGCGACCCGCGCTTCTACATGGGCAAGTCGGTGATGAAAGCCGTCGCCAACGTCAACGCCACGATCGGCCCCAACATCATGGGGTTGGATGCCCGCGATCAGGAGATGATCGACCGCTTGATGATCGAACTCGATGGCACGCCCAACAAAGCGAATCTTGGCGCGAACGCGATCCTTGGCGTCTCCATGGCGGTCGCCTACGCGGCGGCCGATGCGGTGAATCAGCCGTTGTACCGCTACCTCGGCGGGTCAGCGGCCAAGGTTCTGCCGGTCCCCATGCTCAACATTCTCAACGGCGGCAAGCACGCCGACAACACCGTGGACTTTCAGGAGTTCATGATTCAGCCGTGGGGCTTCGACAACTTCAGCGAGGCGCTGCGTGCCGGCGTGGAGATTTATCACGCTCTGAAAAAAGTGCTGCACGAAAAACATCTTTCCACCGCGGTCGGCGATGAAGGCGGCTTCGCGCCGAATCTCGGCTCCAACGAAGAAGCGTTGCAGTACATCGAGAAAGCCGTGGAAAAAGCGGGATACTCATTCGGCGATCAGATCTTCATCGCTCTTGATCCCGCAGCCAGCGAACTGGCCAACGAAGCGAAAAAACACGGCCAACCGCACGGTACGTACTGCTTCTTCAAGAGCGATCCGGACCGCATCGCCACCAGCGATGAGATGATCGACCTCTGGGCCAGTTGGTGCGAGAAGTATCCGATTCGTTCCATTGAAGATGGACTGGCCGAAGACGATTGGGACGGCTGGGTGAAATTGACCAGGCGCCTGGGCGATCGCGTGCAACTGGTGGGCGATGATCTGTTCGTGACCAACCCCAAGTTCCTGCAGCGCGGCATCGATGAAGGCGCGGCAAACGCGATTCTGATCAAGGTGAACCAGATCGGCACGTTGAGCGAAACGTTCGATGCGGTGAATCTCGCCAAGCGGCACGCCTACGCAGCAGTGCTCAGCCACCGTTCAGGCGAGACGGAGGACGCGACGATCGCCGACCTCGCCGTGGCGACGAATTGCGGACAGATCAAGACCGGCGCGCCCTGCCGCAGCGACCGCAATGCCAAGTACAACCAATTGCTTCGCATTGCCGAAGAACTGGGCGACAACGGCGTGTACGGCGGGTCGATGTGGGACAAGTGATCATCGCGTGAAGTCCGTGCATTGCAGTGCATGGGCGTTGAGGTCCGGAAACACGCAGCAGAAGCAGCGGCGTTGAACCTTTCCACCTGCTCTCGCCTGCCCCACCTGCGCCCCCGTCATATCCCTTCAGTCTTCCGCCTGTTGCGCCGATGGAGCCTTGTACGGTTCCTCACCCTGGAGGCGGGTCGGATGGATAAAGCCAGTCTCATCGGCATCATCGTGGGCGTTGTGTGCCTGGTGGTTGTCTTCTATGAGGTGTCCCACGGGCACTTCATGATGTTCTATTCCCTGGAAGGCGTGCTGATGGTGGGCGGCGGCAGCATCAGCGTGTGCCTGATGGGCCTGCCCATGCACCGCATCAAGTGCGTGCCGGGATACATCAAGCGATTCATGTTCCAGAAGGGCCGCGATCCGGTGGAAGTCGTGCAGGCCATGGCGACCCTGGGCGAGAAGGCCCGCCGCGACGGCATCCTGGCGCTGGAGCCGGAGATCGAGAAACTGCAGCAGACTGATCCGTTCCTCGCCAGTGGACTTCGCATGGCGGTGGACGGCGTCGATCCCGACGGCATCGAGGCCACGCTCCGCATGGAGATCATGGCCATGCAGGAACGCCACAAGGCCGGCAAGAAATTCTTCGACCTGATCAAACTCTACGCGCCCGGCTGGGGACTCGTCGGCACACTGGTGGGACAGGTCGGCATGTTCGGCAATCTGGCGACGGCCGACATCGGCGCTCTGGGCAAGATGCTCGCCGTCGCCGTGGCAGCCACCATGTACGGCGCGATCGTCGCCAACGCGATCGCCGGTCCGATCGGCGACAAACTGGCGCTGCGCTCATCGGAAGAAATTCTCAATCGCGAAATGATGCTGCAGGGCATTTTGTCGATCCAGGCAGGCGACAACCCGCGCGTCACGCTGGACCGCATGATGGCGTTCATCCCCGCCGCAGGACGAGCGAAACTCCAAATGGCTGCGTAAGAGGATCGGCAATGCTCGGTTTCAGATTGTGGATGCTGCACGTGAATGAATGCGGTGAAGCGCGGCCTTGAAATCGCAGCCAGTCACGACAGCGCCGCGGTCGTGAATTGTCAAGCAAGACTCTGAAATCAAAATGTCCGAAACGCCTCATGACAACTCCGAATCGCACGGCAAGAGCCACAAGAGCCACGGCGGCGGCCATGGTCATGGCGGCGGGCACGAGGAAGGTCACGAGGGTGCGCCCGAGTGGCTGATTTCATTCGCTGACAACGTCGTGCTGATGATGGGTTTCTTCGTCATTCTGCTGGCGATGAACATGGCCAAGCAGACCATGGGTGGCGGGGGCCAGAAAGGCGAGCACGGCGAGGCGCCCAAGGCCGATGAAGCCATGCTCGATTTCGCCATCGGCGTGCGTGAGGCGTTCAACAATCCCGTGGACATCAACTCCACCGACCCGCGCGATGCGCAACTGGTGAAGCGGTTGCTGCAAAGGGCCGGCAAGAGCGAGACGCGCGACCCGGGCGTGAAGGGTTTTGAGCAGGACGTTCAGTCGATCCGGCCCAGCGAGTATTACGCGGTGAGCGGCAGCGTGCCGTTCCCCGAGAATTCCGCCGAACTGCTCGCGGGCGCACAATCCACGATCGCCGAAGTCGCGAAGAAGGTGCGCGGCCTGCGTTTGATCGTCGAAGTGCGCGGCCACGTGAGTTCCGTCGAGGCCAATCGAGGCCCGGAGCAGGCGATGCAGTTGTCCTCCGCACGCGCGATGGCTGTGGCCAAGGCGCTGGCGATCGAGGGCGTGGCGTGGTGGCAACTGCGGCTGGTGGTGTGCGCGGACCACGACCGGGTGGAGGCCTACCCCAGCAATCGCAACGCGGACAAGGCGAACGCGCGGGTCGAGGTGATCATCACCGACCAGGTCGTGCCGGATGAAGTGCCCACGCGCTACGACGATCCGGCTGCGACCAACTCGGCCTGGGCGCCGACCAGCGGCGGGCCGGCGCATTCGCTGCCGTAAGGGCGACATGTCAATTCTCCAAGGGTGCCGGTGCGTGGTGGGTCTTGCACCGATTCGACTATTTCGAAATTTGTACAAATTTTGAAATAGTCCATGGGTGTTGCAACGACGTTGATGCGTGGGTTTGCGTTGGCGGCAATCACCAGCCGTGGTATAACCGTGCGTCGGTTGGAACGCGCCACATGGACCAGACGATCCTGCTCGCCGGACTGATCTTCATCGCAGCGCTTCTGTATTCATCCGTGGGACATGCGGGGGCGTCGGGGTATTTGGCGGCGATGGGACTGTTCGGGTTGCCGCCGAAATTGATGCGGCCCTCGGCGCTGGTCTTGAACGTGTTTGTGGCGTCCATAGGGACGTATCGCTTCTGGCGGGCCGGATATTTCTCATGGCGGTTGTTCTTGCCCTTTGCAATCACGTCGGTGCCCATGGCGTTTGCAGGTGGCCGCTGGAAATTATCCGATCCGGTGTACCAGCGCCTGCTTGGAGCGGTGCTGGTGTTCGCCGCAGCGCAACTGGTCTTGCGATCAGTCGTTTCGGCTTGGGCGCGAAAGGAGCAGGGCCAGTTCCTGCGACCGCCGCCGATTCCCGTGGCTCTACTGATTGGCGGCGGGCTTGGCTTGCTCGCGGGGATGACAGGTGTGGGCGGGGGAATTTTCCTCAGCCCGCTGATCATGCTGATGCGTTGGGCCGACGCCAAGCGCACGGCCGCGGTATCCGCAGCGTTTATTCTCGTCAATTCGATTTCCGGGCTCGCGGGCCAATATCGCTCAGGCGCGATTGAGTCGCTCGCGCCGCACTGGCTCGAACTCACTGTCTGGCTTGCCGCCGCCGTCGCGGGCGGGCTGGTGGGATCGTGGCTTGGAGCGCGGCGATTGGATAATCGCGCCATTCGCGTTCTGCTGGCCGTCGTACTCACGATCGCGGGCGTAAAAATGCTGCTGGGCTGATCCTGCCCATCACGCAATCACCTCAACTCAATCCGTGGATCGATCCAGCCGTACAGAACATCCACGATCAGGTTGAAGACGATCAGCATGCTGGAATACACCAGCACCACGCCCATGATGAGCGTGAGATCTTTGCTCAGCACCGCGTCGACGAAATGCTGGCCGATGCCGGGCACTGCGAACACGCGCTCGACGACGAATGAGCCGGTCATCGCCGCGGCGCACGCGGGGCCGAGATAACTCAGCACCGGCAGAAACGCGTTCTTGAGCGCGTGTTTGAGCACGACGGTGCGCTCCGGCAGGCCCTTGGCGCGCGCGGTGCGGATGTAGTCGGCGTTCAACTGCTCGATCATGCCGAAACGCGTCAGACGCGCAATGTACGCTGCGAACGGCAGCGAGAGCGTGACCGCAGGCAAAACCATGTACGACACCCCGCCCCAGCCTGCGATTGGAAATGCCTTGAGCCACACCGCGAGCATCACCAGCAAGACCGTGCCGACGACAAACGAAGGCAAACTGATGCCGATCAGCGCGATCACGAGCGTTCCCATGTCGATCCACGTTCCGGGTCGCACCGCGCCCAGCACGCCGGCGGTCAGGCCGATGGCGCATGCCAGCAGGATCGCCGCCAGCCCGAGCGTGATGGAGACGGGCAAACCCGCGCCGAGGATTTCATTGACGCTCCAGTTCTCGTGCGTGAGGCTGGGGCCCAGATCGAACGGCCGCGAATGCGTGCCCAGTGCCCAACTGACGCCGGTGGCCTTGCCCAGGTAATCCCAGTAGAACGCCCAGGGGCTGTCGAGTTTGTATTGCTCGCGCATGGCCTGGACGATTTCATCCGGCGGGCGGCGGCCTTCGCCCTTCTCCAGCGGATTGCCCGGAATCAGCCACGCCAGCGCGAAGGTGATCGTGTAGATCGCCAGCAGGATCACTGGCATCTGGATCAGGCGACGGATGATGAGCGCGAGCATGAGAATTCGGCAGGCGGGCTTGCGGTCCCGCCTGCCGTGAATCGGTTCACATCGGCTGGTAGTCGAACTTCTGTCCGCCGACGGAGGCTTCGTACATCAGCCCTCTTTCGCCGAGCGTATAGACCATCACGCCGTTGTTGTACTTGGCGTTGGCGCCCGCGCCGGAGGCGGCGGCGACGGCGGAGGCCTGCGCGGCCAGCGCGAACTCGCCAGTCTTGAAGCGGTCGAATGACGCCTTGTCCTGAAACAGGATCATCTCGCTGTACGCCTGCCCGCCGAGTTGGAAACCAATGGAGCCCTGCGAAATGTCGCAGTAGCCCACCGGCGTGCCTTGCTCGTAGGCGATGCCCCGACCCCACGCGCCGCCCACGCCCATGCCGCCCTTGCCCACGGTGGGAAACACAGCGACCGCGTACGCGTTCTTCATGTGATCGGCGATGGTGAGATCGCTGGCTCGAAATTGTTCAAGCGTTCGACTGGCGTCGTTGGCGAGTTGCTGGCGATCCAGTTCGGTTTTCGGAGCCGTGGTGCAGGCCGCGCCAATCAAGGCGATCAACGCAAGAAGCATTACAGTCTTCGTGATTCTCATGTCATTTCCTTTCATCAATATTGACCGGTGCGCACTATAACACACCTGCCCGACGCATTGCCCAGCCGCGATGGTTGTCACGATTGCGTCAATTCACTTCGATCTGCCAGAAGTACTGGATCAAGCGTGGATGCGTGGTCAATCCGCTCACCCGGCCCGGTTCGTACATGTATAGCTGCGCCAGTTGGCAGATCGGCAGCAGCGGCACCTGGTCCTCGAACAGGAGTCGCTCGGCGTCTTCGAGCATGCGCATGCGCTTCTCTGAATCGCGCTCGGCCGCGGCGGCGTCAAGCATGGCGTCAAAATCCCGGCTGGAAAACGCACGGTCGTTGTTTCCATCGCCTGTGCGGTTGATGTCCAGAAACGTGGTCGGGTCGCCGTAGTCGCCGTACCACCGTCCACGCGCGATCATGAACTTTCCGAGTTTGAGGTCTTCCTTGTAGAACTTCGTGTCGGTTCCGCGCAATTCCACGCGCACGCCCAGTTCGCGCTCCCACTGGGATTTCAACTCCAGCGACATCCACTTGTAGCGGGCCGAGTTGGTGGTCCAGAGCAGGTCGATGACCGGGAACGGCACGCCGTGGCTGTCATCGATCAGCCCGTCGCTGTCGCGATCCCGCCAGCCCAACGCACACAATTCCGCCCGCGCCCGGACCGGATCAAAACTCAACCCAGACGGCGAGCGGTACCCGGGGATCGAGCCCGGCGGAATCAGCGTGTTCAGCACAGGCTCGTTGAGCCGCGTTGCCCGCTGCACGATCGCTGACTTATCAATCGCCAGGGCAAACGCGCGGCGCACGCGCGAATCGGCGAACGGATTGGGACGCCCATCGGCAAGCATCGGCCGGCAGTTGAAACTGTAGAAATCCGTTCCAAAGGTCGGCCGGGCGTGAATGTTGCGCCGCTCATCGCGCTGCGGCAGGGGCAGCTGCGCCAAAGCCTGATCAACGGATCGGCCTTCCTGCATCAAACGATTGATCTGGTCGTGATGATGTTCTTCATAGCGCGTGCGCTGCTGAAGCATGTCGGCCTGGTATTCAACGCCGACATCGCCCAGCCAGTCGATTTTTCCAGATTCAAACGCGAGCACCGCGGTGTTGGCGTCGCCGATGGAAATCATCTGCACCGAGTGATTGCGCATGATCCTGGGCGAATGAAATCTGGGATTGCGCTCCAGGCGCATGTCGCGGCGATAGCGCCACTCCGTCAGCACGTATGGTCCATTGCTGACGAGCCGTCCCGGCCGGGCCCATTCATGGCCTTGCTCCAACCGCCCGGTGGCGCGATTGATGCGGATGGACCGCCGCTGATTCCACGGCGGAGGATCGACGCCGATCCACCCGCGTTCGCGCATCGCGAAACTCTCTGCGATTTCCTCCGGCCAGCCTTCCACCGTCGGCCGATGCACCGGACAACAGACCGCAAAACACAGCAGATCGAGCAGGTAAGCGGTGGGGCGTTTCAGCCTGATCTGCAGCGTGCGATCATCAAGCGACTTGATGCCGACAGTGTCATTGAATCGCTCGAGTGCGGAGGCGAGCAAGTGCTCGACGTCCTGGGATTCGGCGGCCCGGGCGGTGAAATCCGCAAGTTGCCGGTTGCGCCAGTTGAAGAACTCCTCGGCTCCTTCCACGATGAAAAAGAGATTGGAGTAGTCCGCCGCGGTATCCGGGAACAACAGCCGCTGCCACGAGTACACGAAATCGTGCGCCGTCACCGGATCGCCGTTGGACCACTGCGCGTCTGGTCGAATGCGGAAGGTGTACGTCAAACCATCTTCGGAAATATCAGGCAGGTCGGCGGCGGCGGGCTGAATGGAGAGGTCTTCGTTGTTCCAGCGCACCAGTCCTTCATACAGCGCGTAGGCCAGGCGGAAATCCGCCATGTAACTCATGCGCTGCGGATCGAGCGTGAAGACTTCATCGTTCGCGATGACAAGATCAGCCCGGCGAGGCGTGCGATCCCACAGGATCGATCCGGCCAGCACAGCGACAATGATCGCCAACGGAGCGAGGAACTTCATCGGCGCAGATTAGACGACAAATCGCGCCGCCGTCCAAGTCGGATCATTGGGCGTGCCTCAAGGCTGAGGCGTGTAGGGCGGCATTTTGAGCACGGCCGCCCACTGGGCCACCTGGGTGTTGAACTTGGCCTTGTCGCCGGCGTTCCAGGCTTCCTGCAGCTTGGTGTCCGGCGGCGAACCGCCACGGGCGTCCTCGTCGATTGAGGTCAGAAATCCCTGGCAGCCGCCGACCACGGCCGCGTAGAGCCGCTTGGACCGGTCATCGCGCTGCGCGGTTTCCCAGTTGGTCGCGGCGACGTTCAACATCTGCCCAAGGCTCGGGCCAAGTTTCTGGCCGATCATCTTGCGATCGGGCGAACCCTTCATCATCGCCATGTACTTGTCGCGCAACATCAGCACCGCGGAATTCACCGCAGCGAGCATTGGAGTTGGATCACCCTTGGCCTCGGCCACGCGCCCAACAGTCGCGTTGATGCTTTCGATCAGCACGGCGAAGACTTGCTTGCGCTCCTCGTCGGAAGCCTTGGCTGCGCCGATCGCTGCAAGCTGGTGCTGCAGGACGATGGGGTGGTCTTCCGTCGCGGCGGCGTCGCGAAGGCGCTTGACGGCGTCGAGAACCTTGCGGCTCTCGAGCACGCCGGCTTGCAGCATCATCCGGCAGCCATACGCCGCCTGAAGGCGAATCTGCCATTTGGGCTGCTCGAGTTTGTTGATGTTGAGCAGCAGAAAATTCGCGCCGCGATCGCTGCCCAGCGATGAGCCGACAATCACGGCGTTCACAGCCCGATGAATGTTGTCGCCTTCGACGATCTTCTGCAGTTCCGGCTCGATGAGCTTGGAGTATTCAAAGCGGAAGGCCGGGGACACGGCCGGATTGGTCAGCGGGCGCACCAGTTCGACGCGGGCCGCCTCGACATCGGCGGGGCCGGCAGCCGAGTCTTTCAGGACATTTGTCCAATAATCGGCATAGGACTTCACGGTCGCCAGGTCCGCAGCCGATAGGGAACTGCCCCCGGTCAGAATCTGGCTGAGCGGCGTGGGCCTGTTCTGGGCGGTGCACACCGTGGCGGCCAGCGTCAGCAGAAGCGCCAGCACCGGTGGAAAGAGTTGAAAGATGGAACGGCGACTAACCATGCTGCAAGCGGCTCCAGGAGATTCTAGCGACCATGGCCGCCGAACCCGGCGAATTGACGACCGTACCAATGCTCAGCGTGAGTGTCAACGATGCCGCGTGTTCGACGCCTTGCCGGTGCGGCCACTTGTGCGTGCATGCTGACCATTTGCCCCATGACCGCCCTGATCCTACATTCATGGCCCGCCATCCTTGTACAAGTGCTGTTGTTCCGCAACGCATTTCAGGGCGGCTGGCCGTGCTCAGTGGTCCTATACGGCAATTTGCCCCTGTCGGTTGATCGAATCCACACCAGAAAGGCCAGCGCCCGTCTCCCGCTGAGCATGGCATGATTTTCCCGACTCAACGATTCGCGATCGCCATGTTTGCGTTCCTGGGCTTGCTGGGCACGGCCGCGTCGGCCCAATCGCAGGAGCCCTCGCCGCGGAGCCGGCTGGCGTCAGAGATCATCCGCTACGCCATGCGCCGCGCCTCGGTGGACCCAGTAACGGTCGGCGGGATGGAAACTTCGATCCTTCTGGCCCAGGAAGCAGTGGCTCTTGATCCTGACAATCCAGAAATCTGGCAGATTGCTCTGGACGTGGCGATGCTGGCCGAGCAGGACGATCTGCGCGATCGTGCGGTGGAAAACCTTTGCCGGCTGGACCCGTTGCACGAACAGGCTCGCCTCATGCGCTTCAACGCCGCGATCGATCGCTATCAGACATTTGAGGAACGCACGGCGGCGTATCAGCGGCTGTTGAGCGATTCGAACATTCAGCGCATCGGCAACCCGGTGGCGTCACGGCTGGCGTTGGACATGGCGCTGCTCTACCAGCGACAGGGCGAAATCGAACGGTTCAGCCAATGGTTGTCCAAGGCGATCGCGCTGGATCCGTCCAATCGCTCGGCGGCGGCAATCGCCACGGGTTTCTTCCGCATGCGCGTGCAGGACCCCGCAGCCGAGGCGGAGTTGATGGTGAACTTGATGCTGGCCGATCCCACCGACATCACCGCGCAGGTCGCGTTGGCGCAACTGCTGCTGGAGCACGGCGCGTTTGTCGGGGCCGAACGCATGTACCGCCTGGCAATTCAGAGTTCATTGAAGGACAACAAGCCGCCCGCGGCGGATCTGGTCGCCGACCAGGCGGTGGCCAAGTGGGCCGCAGGCGATGATGTCGGGGCGGTCACGGTTCTGGAGCGAAGGCAGGCGGCCATCGACGTGGAGTACCGCCTTTTCGCCAAGCACCAGCGGTCGACGCTGACGAATGAGGAACTCAAGTCGCTCTCGGCTCCGCTGGACCCCAACCTCGCGACGGTCGCGGCCGCGATCAAGGCGAATCGAGGTGACGCTGACGCCGACGCATACATCCAGGCGGCGATCAACGCGTATCAGGTCGTGATTGATGCGCTGATCGAACGCGACAAGCGAATGAGCGAAGCGAAGCAGCCGCGTTTGTCCAGCGATGCGGAACTCGCGCGGTATTATCTGGAAAAGGCCTGGGTGGCGGTCTGGCTTGGCAACGACATGGAAATCGTGAGCAAGGCCATTGCCGCCGCGCAGGATTATGAGCCGCTCAGCGTCCAGGCGCAAGATCGATTTGAAGGCTGGCTCGCCTATCGCCGGGGAGAACATGAACGCGCGCTGGCGCTGCTGACGCCGCTGGCGTCAAGCAACATCGCGGCCCGCCTGGGCATGGCGCTTGCGCTCAAGGACACGGGGAAGCCCAAGGAAGCCGCGACCGAGTTTCTCGCCATGAACCGCGAGCAGCCGGGCACGATCATCGGCAAATGGGCGGGGGCGCGGCTGAAGGAGATGATCGGCCGAAGCGTGCCGATGAGCGAACAGGCCGCGGCGATGGAGCGGCTGATTGCCTCCATCTCCACGCAGTTTGACCTGTACGCGGAGGATTCCACGCGCGTCTTGACGCTGCGCATCACGCCCACCAAACAGACCTATGCGCCGCATGAAACCATTCTGCTGAACGTGGAGTTGACGAACAATTCCGTGTTTCCGCTGGCGCTGGATCGTGTCGGGCCGATTCGTCCGCAACTGCTGATCCTGCCCACGGTGCGCAGCGCCGATGCGCCGAAGTTGGGCGAACTCAAGCCGTTCATCATCAATCTCAATCAGCGGCTGTCTCTGGCGCCGCGCCAGACGCTGGCCTTGACCGTGAATTTGCGCGACTACACGCCCGGCGATGTCATCAACATGCTGGCCAAAGGCGGAGCCATTGTCAGGCTGAAGGCGCTTCTGAACTTTCTCCTCTCGCCCGATGTGGGCATGAGCCCGGGGTTGTACGGCATGGAGGTGGATGTCCCGGTCATTCGCATTGACGGAAACCGCGGCGGTGTGGAATGGATCAGGGAGTCCATCACCATGATGCAGAATCTGGACACGCCGGGCCTTCTGCCGCGCATGGCGGTTCTGAGCCATCACATAGCGCCGCCTCCTGGTGAGTCAGCCGATGAGGAAATGCGCAAGGCGATTGCCGAGGCGCGGGTCGCGCTGGCGGAGACGTTCGCGAAGTTGGATGCCGCCTCGCAGGCGTGGCTGGTCATCGTGATGGCGCGCGGCATGGGGCCGGCGATCGAGGGCATTCAACCCACGCTGACGATCGCCAAGAAGAGCCAGGACCGCCTCGTGCAGTTGACGTACCTGCTGGCGTACACGATGGGACCGAACGATCCCATGCTTGATGCGGCGCGTCGCAACGAAGACCCGTCGCTGCGCCGCCTGGCGGAACTGATGCACGCGGATTTGGAGCGGGCGGCCGAAGCGGCACGCCGCCGCTGAGCGCGCAGGTTGATTGCGCGCAGGAATCAATCAACGCCTTGCGTGCCGATATGAGCCGCCCCATTGAAACGCCCACCTCGCCGACGGCCGCCAATCGACTGAAATGGATCGGCATGGTCATCGGCGTGACGCTGTTGATCGCGGCGATCGCCGTCACGGTTTCGCAGCGCCAAACGCTGATGCAGGCGCGCGCAGCCATTCAGCAGATGCCCGCCGAGCGCCTGGCGATGCTGGCCGGGCTGATCGTGCTGACGGTGATCGCGAATGTCTTTCTGACAGGCCTGATGTTCAGCATGCTGATCTCTCGTTATGGCCGCGTGGGGCGGATCGAGATGCAGGCGTTGATCGCCGCTTCCACGCTGTTGAACTACCTGCCCGTGCGTGCGGGCATGCTGGGGCGCGTCGCCTACCACCGCGCATACAACGACATTCCGCTGAGGCACTCGGCGAAAGCAATCGTGCAGGCGGTGGCGCTGAGCGGCATCAGCGTGGCGTGCCTGGGCGGCGCGATCCTTCTTTCGCGGCAATCCCAGGTTTCACTATGGATTGCCTGTGCAATCCCGTTGGCGGCAGCCGCCGCGTGCGCGCTTGTTCCGACCTTGCGAATCTGGATGGGCGCGGGGATCGTGCGATATGTTGAATTGCTTCTGAACGCGGTGCGTTACTGGGCTGCGTTCGCGTTGATTGGCTCGCCGATTCCTGCCGAGGGCGCAATTGCATTTGCCTGCCTGAGCGCGCTGACAACGATGGTGCCGTTTTTGAGCAACGGCCTGGGCTTGCGCGAATGGGCTGTGGGGCTGGCGCTTCCGCTGTTGACGACCTACCAGATGGAACTCGGCATCACCGCGGACCTGGTGAACCGCGCCGCGGAGATGGTGGTGGCCATTCCGCTGGGCGTGCTCGGCATGTCGATCGTGGCGCGCCTGCGGCGAGCGCAACCGACCCGCGGCCACATTTGAGTTGAGACGACCACACAGATGAAGAGCGGTCGAAAGGACTGGCTGCTCACTCTGAGTATATTTACCTTTTTGGGTAAAAAGGAAACAACGCTCACGTGCGTGCTCATGTTCATGCAGTGCGAGCAGGTGCGCGGCCGCCGGAGCCGTTTCGTCGGAGTGGAGCTACTCATCATTCCCCCATGATCCGAGGGCTAGAGCGGTTTCAGTGCACATGTGGCCTCCGCGTTGTTCCCGCCCACGGAATGCGCGGGAACAACGCGGCCTGCTCGTGTGCATCGAAACGGCTCTATGAAAGGACCTGTGCATCGGCGGCGGACCCGGCCAAACTGAGGATTCATCCGAGTTGCGGATCCCGTCCCACCCAAGTCCGAATCGTGCACCGATGTTCGTAGCGGCAATCGCGGCCGCGTTCCATCTCTGCCAGCGACAGCCTCTTGCCCTTATTTACCTTTTTGGGTAAAAAGTTTCCATGAGCAGGCCTATCAGCACCGAGAGCCGTTTCCGCGCGATCGCTCACCTGAGTCGCCGCCGAATCATCGATCTTCTGCTTCGCGGAGAAAAGACCGCTGGCGAACTTGCAGAGCACTTTCATCACAGCCGGCCAGTGCTTTCCAAGCACTTGCGCGTCTTGGAAGTCACTGGACTCATCGTGTTCGATCGCCGCGGCACGCAACTGGTCTATCGCATCGTGCCCCAGGCGTTTGATCCGATGCGTCAGTGGATGGCGAGAGTTCCGCGTCGTCCTGTTTCTCGCTGAGCGTTGAATTCCCCATTGATGCCGCAGGGTCGTCGCCGTGTTCGTCAGTCACGCGATGGTCCTGAAGATTTTCAGTGTGTGTGAAGCGAATCTTTTTACCCAAAAAGGTAAATAAGCAGGGTCGCTGCACTTCGCGTGATTGCGCGCTTGGCGCGCATTGCGAGTTCCGCACCCTCTACGCATTCAGCGAGTCTTACGCTGTATCAATGTCAATCCACGAGAAATCGCCAACACAGGTGCCCTTCACGGAGCTCTGCGATCTCGGCCGCCTGCCGTGGTGCGTTTACGCGATTCCCAGATCGCGCACCGTGAACAGCGCCTCAAATGCAAAACCAGATTTCTCAATGTTCTCTCGTGCGCCTTCCAGGCGATCAATCGTCGCGATGATCTTCGCAACCCTCGCGCCTGTGCCGGCAATCACTTGCGCCGCTTCCAAAACCTGCCCGCCCGTTGTCGCCACGTCCTCGACGATGACGACTGTGTCTTCAGGTCCGATCGCGCCTTCGAGTTGCTTGGCCGTGCCATAGTCCTTTTTCTGGTTTCGGATGAACACGCTTGGAATGCCGGAGGCGAGCGACGCTGCGGTGACAAGCGGAATGCCGCCAAGTTCCGCGCCGGCCAGTTTCGTGGTTCCTGCGGGCAGGCGCTCGGCGAACATTCGGCCGAGTTCCGCAAGGATGTCTGGCTGCGTCGAGAACAAGTACTTATCCAGATAGAAGTTGCTCTTTCGCCCGCTGCGCAACGTGAATTCGCCGCGCAGCAGCGCGATCTTGGCAATGCGGCGGGCGATTTCTTCTCGTGATTGAGTCGTTTGCATGCCGCAATCCTAACGCAACTTCATGGTTGTAGAATGATCGTTTATGGATGCACCAAGTGGGCGCGACATCACGGCGATTCTTCAGGATGTCGGTGCGGGCCGTCGATCAGCCGATGATCTGCTGCCGCTGTTGTACGAGCAGTTGCGGGCCATCGCCCAGCAGCGCATGGCGGGCGAGCGGGCCAATCACACGCTGCAAGCGACCGCGCTGGTGAACGAAGCATATGTTCGCCTGGCCGGCACATCCGGCCGCGAGGTTGCCTGGGCCAACCGCGCCCATTTTTATGCCGCCGCCGCCGAAGCCATGCGACGCATTCTCATTGAGCATGCCCGCGCACGCGGCGCGGTGAAGCGAGGCGGTCGAGCGAAAAACACCATCACCGACCTCGGCAACGTGGCAGATCTCGCGTTGGAAAAAAATCCCGAAGAAATCATGGCCCTCGACCAGGCGATCCTGCGCCTGGAGGGGGAGGACGCCCGTGCCGCGGACGTTGTTCGATTGCGATTCTTCGCAGGACTGAGCATCGAACACACAGCCCTGGCGATGGGCGTTTCCGAGCGAACGGTCAAGCGCGACTGGGAGTTCGCCCGCGCATGGCTGTTTCGAACGTTGAACGAGATCGACCCGCATTGAGGTGCGCTCATGGATGCAGACAAACGCAAACAGATCAAAGACATTTTCAATCATGTTGTCGATTGCGCTGCTCCGGAACGCGTCGCCGCGCTGAACGAACTGTGCGGCGGCGACGACGCATTGCGGGCCGCGGTGTTGTCGCTGCTGGATTCGCACGACGCTGCCAGCCGGTTCATGGATGACCCCACCGCGTCGGTTCACGCGCCGCCGCCGCATGATCCATCGCCCACTGCGGATCAGAAACTGCTCGATGGCGCGGGCACGCGCATCGGGCCGTACAAACTGCTGGAACTCATCGGCGAAGGCGGTTTCGGTTCAGTGTTTCTCGCTGAACAGCGCGAGCCTGTGCTGCGGAAGGTTGCGCTCAAGATCATCAAGCCCGGCATGGATTCTCGCATGGTCGCGGCGCGGTTTGAAGCCGAACGCCAGGCTCTTGCGCTGATGGATCACCCGCACATTGCGCGCGTGTTCGATGGCGGCATCACTGATGCAGCAATCGGTTCTCGGCCGTATTTCGTGATGGAATACGTCAAGGGCGATCAGATCATCAAATTTGCTGATGATCGCAAGCTCAGCGTCACCGATCGCCTGAATCTCTTCATCCAGGTGTGCCAGGCCGTGCAGCACGCGCACACCAAGGGCGTGATCCATCGCGACATCAAGCCCAGCAACATTCTGGTGAGCATGACCGACGGCCGGCCGTTTGCGAAGGTGATCGACTTCGGCATCGCCAAGGCGACCGGTGCGCGATTGACCGACAAGACGCTGTTCACCGAACATCGCCAGTTGATCGGCACGCCGGAGTACATGAGTCCGGAACAGGCCGAGGGCTCGCCGGATATCGATACACGGACGGACGTGTATGGCTTGGGTGTGTTGTTGTATGAGTTACTGACGGGATTGACGCCGTTCGATGGCGCGCGATTGCGCAGCGCTGCGTTCGCGGAGATGCAGCGGATCATTAAGGAAGAAGAGCCGCCGGCGCCGAGTTTGCGTCTGACGCGCGGCCTCAACACGCTGGCGGCGGTCGCAGCGGCGCGGCAGGTGGAACCGATGAAACTCGGCACGCTGATCAAAGGCGAACTCGATTGGATCGTGATGAAGAGTTTGGATAAGGACCGCGCCCGGCGATACGAAACGCCCAACGCGCTCGCCGATGATGTGAAGCGGCACTTGGGTGGCGAGCCGGTGATTGCCGCCCCACCAAGCGCGGCGTATCGGTTACGGAAGTTTGTAAGAAAACATCGCGGACCGGTGTACGCAGGCAGCGCGGTGGCGGCGGCGCTGGTGTTGGGCATCATCGGGACCACCGCAGGGATGACCTGGGCGTTGCGAGAGAAAGGGCGCATCGACAAGTCGACCGAACATGCTCGAGACTACGTTCAGAAAATCATGTCGGAACTTTCCGATGGTCAACTCACCGGTCGAATGGAAGGCTCGATGATGCAAAATGGCAAAGACATTTCCTATATCGAGTTGTGGCTCAACGTCGGCGAAGCTGCTGTCCAGAACATCAGGGAGAACAAAAAACTCGCGCACGAGGCCAACGAACGATCAAAGGAACTCGAAGCCGCGAATGCAAAACTCGCATCCCAGCGAGATGGTTGGGAACGCTTAGCCCAGGCCTATGATGCGCACATCGCTTTCGAGCAGAATGTTGATAACGGCTACAGCCGTGAACATCTTGAGCGTATGCGAGCTGCCGTCGCAACGTTCGAAGAATTACTTGGCATTGGGGATCTTCAAACAATTAGATCAATGATGCTGCTGGCTCTCGTCACGATTGACGAACCGGCTGCAGATTTCGAACGTCTATCACGGGCGGTGCAAGCATGGGACGCGGCACATCCACAGCCCACTTATCTTTCGCTCCGCCTTTGGGAAATGCTGGGCGACGCGAGCGCCGATGCACAACAATTTGAGCAAGCTGCTCAGTGGTACCGGAAGTTTGCGGCAGAATACGAGATGGTTGCGGCGTCTCGCGAGGAAGCCCCGAAAGATTGGCTCGTACGTGTTCGTGGGTGTAAGTATGGCGGACAATTCGATTGCCAGCCCGCAGATTCAGTGCTTTGTCGCTGCCAACATCTTCGTAGCGTCGAAGCGGCAACGGTGAAGCGCCGCGCAGTTGAAATATGGGTGAGCGAACTTGAGGTCTACGCCGGGCGCGGATGGTTGCGCGCTACTACGTTACCACGAACGCTTGGGATGGTGATCGCTACAGGAGCAGGTGATGCCGTAGCTATGCGCGCCATCGCCATGGCTAAATATGACTTGGGAGATTTCGTGGGCGCGAGCGAGGCACTCACGAAGGCACAAACGTTGCGTGAACAAGAAGGAACGGCCATTCACCCTATTGAGTTGGGCTATCGGGCGATGACAGAGTTTATGCTTGACCGGAAGGAGCAGGCATTTGCATCTTTGGAGTCACTGCGACAATTGATCCAAACTGACTGGATCGATTCAGATGCCCTATCCCTTTGTTATTCGGGTGGAGAGTCGGAGTTTGCAGCGAAAATGCCGTTGAAAGAACTTCCACCTGATAAGGAGGATCAGTGGTACAAACCGCGCAGCGCCCAGATAAACCTTGCCAAAGAGTGCCTTGCTCAAGTTGAAGCCCTCATTGATAGCGAAGCGACCGTACTCTTCGAATCGTTGACAAGACAACATTTGACTGTGAATCGACTGCAGCAGGCGATCAACGAAATGAAGACGCACGATGGGAAGGTTCTTGACTCTCGTGTCGCCGAATCGGTACAGCAGAAAGCGGCATTGTGGCAGCCGGATATAGCTGATCTCTACCGTCGAACTTGGGCAGTCGTGCGATCGCCGTATGCCACTGCTGAGCAGTTCGACGCCGCATTAGAGGCAGCAAGGGAACTTGCTCAAAGAAATTTGGAGGACAGCGATGCCTCGGCGCTTCTGGGCGGAGCATTATTCTGCAATGGTCATTTCGAGGATGCGTTGGCTGCATTGGAGAGGTCTGCGGCTTCCGAAGATACAGAGAATTCATCTGTAATCCTGGCTTTGACGTCAATGTGCCAAGATCATCTTGATCGCCATGATGATGCGCGTCGCACGCTGCAATTACTGCGTGAAACGTTTTCAAAGACCTCTGACGTGCAAGGAGAGATATCCGATGGCATCATGTTACTCCGATTGCCATCCCAGGGCGGGGCAGGCAACGTCGAACTGGCGGAGGATGGGCAATCGTTCGTAGTGAAAATGGAGTCCGACAATTCGGCTCCGCTGATATGGAAAGGGTGCCGTGTTCAGGTGAGTGATCCAGATCGAATCGATGGAGTCTGGTCAACCAACGCTGGCGATTTCTACTTCATCACGGATGGAGCACAGGTACGAGGGTGGCATCTGAATGACATGCTTGTTGCTGAAGCGCTTTGCGTAGTTGAAAACAAGGCGGCACCTAAACTGCCTGGAGTGGTTTACCAGTGGGCCAGTAGCGTCATTGCACTCAGTTCTGAGTACAGTAGTGACTGGTCTGCTTCGAAGGCACTCTGGGTGCCGGACACATACAACTACGGAGATATTCCGACGGCCTGGACTCCAAAGGATGGCAGTTCTGGTATTGAATCTATCACGTTGGGATTTCCGCTTTCTGTGCACGCGACCGGAGTTACCGTTCGGCAGACTTACCACAATGGCTTCGTTCGAAAGATCGAAGTCTTGGACGAAAATGGAATTTCTCATCCCGTGTGGGAAGGCGACGATCTTTCAATGCCTAACACCCCAGTGAACTGTTTCGTCTCGATTCCTCGCACCGTCTTCTTGGTTAAGGGCGTCAAGATCGTGATTGATGCTGGGCACAGTAACAGTTACGAGGAAATCGATGCGGTTATGCTGCGCGGGAATCTGCCGGACAAATAGGAACTCCTAAGAGCGTCTAACAAAGTGAGCCGACCAGATGTCGCCAGCAGATGAGCGCACA